>JAGGWN010000003.1 GCA_021157415.1 Bacteroidales bacterium
TCTCATTCAAAGCAGTCTCGGCAAAGAATCCGGAAATTTGCTCCAGCCCTTCTTTTTTGGCCTGTTTGGCAAAATAGTCATAGCGCATTCTGGCCTGCGATTCGCCGGCAAAGGATTTTAACAGGTTCTGTTCGGTACGGGTTCCTTTTAATGATTTCATAATAACAGGTTTTAAAAGTTAAACATTTATTCTTCCATGGGTTTGAATTCTGATTTGGATATGCCACAGAACTGGCAATCTGAGGGGAAAAGGCGGTTACCTGAAAGCCGTATTTCCGATATACCCGTTTTTACGTCCTCCGGAAGCGGCACTGACCACATAAAGGCCATAAGTAATTTTGTAAAAAGCTTCGATATTCATTTTTCTTTTGTTATGGTTGTGTGGCCGGATTTGCTACCAATGAGCTGAACCATGATCTTGGATACATGAAATCCGGGAACCGGTTTTTTCCTGAAATATTCTTCTAAAAGCTTCGTGAGTTCTTCGTCAAAATAATCCATGATCCTGTCTTCTCCGGTATCCAGCAGATGATGATGGTCGGTTAGGATCCCGTCATATTTCATACTCCCTTTTTCTGTTAACACCTTGTTAATAAGCCGGGCTTTCTCCAGTGCCTCCAGATTATTGTATATCGTGGCAACCGTAATGTTCGGATATTCCTCTTTCAGCTTTTTTAAGATACTGTCCGCATCGGGATGTAAAGATGACAGTACTGCCTTGTAAACAGCAATCCTGTGGGTTGTTATCCGTAACCCCCGGGCCCTGAATTTTTCTATGATTTCTTTTGTTGTCAGGATCGTAAATAGATATATTATATATTCTATAATATTATAAACATTCAAATATATGATAATATTATTATGAAAACAAAATAAATCATATTATTTATTTTATGTAACTTGCGCCGGTTTACAAGCAGCAAGAAGATGAATATTGAAAAGATTGATGGCCGGCGTTTTTTTTATTTTTTTTATGCCGGAGCCTTACGGTTGCTGGCACATCAGCAGGAGATTAACAAGTTGAATGTCTTTCCGGTGCCGGATGCCGACACGGGTACGAACCTGGCCTCCACTTTCCGTTCGATCATTGATACCATAACGCCTGAACGGTCTTATAAGCATACGACTACAGCCATAGCTGAGGCAGCACTGACGGGAGCGCGTGGGAACTCGGGGATCATATTTGCCCAGTTTCTCAGTGGGATAGATCAGGAGACCTGCGAATGTCAACTGATCACGGTCAAAGATTTTGCTTTCTCAGTAAAAAATTCGATCAAATATCTGTATGAAGCCATTGCCGATCCGGTGGAAGGCACAATGCTGACGGTTATTCGTGAATGGGCCGAATATATTCAGCACAATTATCATGAGAGAGATTTCAGGACTTTGATCATGAAATCCTATGAAGTAGCTGCGCGTTCGTTAGCCACCACATCCCATAAGATTAAGGAATTGACCTCTGTTTCCCTGGTGGATGCCGGAGCCAAGGGGTTTGTGGTTTTTCTGGAGGGGGTGGTGGATCTGCTGAAAAGCAACGATCTCAAAAAACTGATAAAAATGGAAAAACCCGCTGTGGCGGATGAGATTGAAATAGAAGTGGAACATGGGGGAGAACTTACTTTCCGCTATTGTACCGAAGTATTAATGAAAGGGGAGCACATTGACAAAACAGCTGTCGAAAAACTTTTGGAAGATTACGGTGACTCTATTGTGGTTGCGGGCACACCCGGGATGATCAGGCTGCATGTACACACCGACCATCCGGATAAAGTGATTGATCATCTGCGGCCCTGGGGGAAGCTGGTCTTTCAGAAAGCCGATGATATGATGCTACAGTACAGGGTGGCACATGAGCGGAAACATTCCATTGCCATAGTCACTGATTCGGCCTGCGATCTGCCGGATGAATATCTGGAATCGAATCAAATTACGATGGTACCCATTTATTTGTATATGGATGAAAACCAATACCTGGACCGGGTGACCATCAAGCCGGAACGGTTTTATGAGATCATTACCCGTGAAGATCACGCACTGACTACCTCTCAACCCAATGTCAAATCTTTTATAAATTTGTATTCCCGATTAACCTCCCATTATGATTCGGTAATCGCCATTCATCTTTCCTCTAAACTCAGCGGAACCTATCGAACGTCGTTGCAGGCTGCGGAAAAAATTTCAGCCGAAACAGGCAAGAAGATCCGTGTGCTGGATTCAAAGATGCTTTCAGGCGGGATTGGGTTGCTGGTGAAAAAAACGGTCGAGGCCGTAAAACAAGGGCTTTCGCAGGAAGAGATAGTGGAAAAAGTGGAAAGCTGGAGGCACCGGGTTAGGGTATATGCCACAGTAGGTTCTATGAAACAGCTCATCCGCAGCGGCAGGATCAGCCAGTGGAAAGGATGGCTGGCCCGCCTGCTCCATTTGCGTCCTTTGGTGACCATTAATGAGGAAGGACAGGCTATTATGATAGACAAGGCTTTTTCATTACAGGGAGGATTGAAAAAGATTATCCGTAAGATCGAGCATGATTCGCTCCTCCGCGAAGAAGGGTATGTGGTATTACATGGCAACGCTCCGGATGAAGCCAGGGCTTTTGGCCGTGCCCTCGAACAGGCTGTCGGCATCCCACCCTCAGGATACGAGGAAATATCGCCGGTACTGGGGTTGCATCTGGGTACCGGAACGGTGGGGGTAACTTATTTTAAGAAGTAAAAAGTAATAATAAGTAATAAAGCAAAAGACAGGGGAAAAAAGCAAGAACCCGGTTTTAACCGGGTCCCGCTATAATTCTTATCCTTTACCTGATCACAATCCTTTTCCGTAATTTCCCCTTATCCGTAATTACTTCCATGATCACCATCCCTTTCAACGGTGCCAGGTTCAGGGTACAGATATTGTTTCCCGCTTCCTGTGTATGTATCTGCAACAGATTGCCGGTCAGGGAATACACTTTTATCTCCTGCAGGGGAGTGGTGGAGGTCACGGTAATCCTCCCTTCGGTAGGATTGGGAAATACATTCACCTGGTCCGGATAAATCACGGATACCCCTGTGGGCTGCGAATAAATAACCATCAGCGCGGAGTCACACAATCCCGTATTTTCCGACAGGCAAATCTTGTAAGTGATGGTGTCGAGGTAGGCAAAACCCGAATCAGGGGTATAAGTGATCATTTTTACTCCGTCAGTGGTAGCTGTGCCGTGCGTAGGCCCATCGACAAGGGTCAGGATAGGTGTCCCGGGGATGTGATCATTGGCCGTAACATCATAAGTGACGGTCGAGTCTTCTTTGGAAGATATAAAATCATTCTCACATTTGGGGGCATCCACGATGACACGACCGTGTTTGAAACGCTCGGTAAATTCCTGAAAGTAGATATTAGCGATGGTCGCATCGTGGACGATGAGGGTGTTCTCGTCGTTGCGGTATTCGGCCGATGAGCTCCAGTTGTGGCTTCCGGTGAGCAGCAGGGGGTCGGAGGTGGAAAGGGAGTTGTCTACGATGAGGTATTTGTGGTGCATGATACCGGACTCTCCCGTTTTGCGGAAGTTCTCGGCCAGCGCGACTTTCAGGATGTTGTTTACCGGATCTGTGGCCGGGTCGGTATCATCGTTGACCAGCACTTTTGCTACCACACCGTCATATTTCCGGTCGCGGATGGCATAGGCCAGTTCAGTACGGGTAATGATCATCGAGGCTGCCTCCAGATCGGCATCCGCCGAGTTGATGGCGGAGAGGATGTGGCTATTGGTACCGTCGCTGGGACTGAAATAACATTCTACGCGGGTGCCGTTGCCCAGGTAAATCTCGTGGGGGGTGTTGTCTTCCTTGTCAGGACCGAATTTGCTATTGGCCGGGTCGGGCTGGGGACCGCTGCTGCCGAACATCTCTTCGAATTCCATGGTATATACAATAGCCAGGCTTTTATCCTGGATGATGATCACATTGTTGGGATCGACATACATCTGACCTTCTGTGAAGTTGGCGGCGCCGGTCCAGACGATGGGGTCGTTGGGATCGTCGGAAAGGGCATCGATGATGACAAATTTGTTATGCATGATCCCGTAGTTGGGATAATCGCTTTCCGGGCTGGCGATCTTACCGATGCCGGTCACCAGTTCGTCGATGCCGGAGTTGTCGGTATTGCTGTCATAGACGACCCGCACCTGCACGCCCCGGTTGTAAGCATTGTTCAGGGCGGTGGAGATGTTGGAGATGCCTGTGTTGTTGAAGTTGTAGATGGCCACGTCGATGGTCTGTTTGGCCCGGTCTATATAAGCGATCAGGGTGTCATCGATGGCTTTGTCGAGCCAGATGGCGTCGGTGCCGGTGGAGACGCTGTTGTCCACGGGGCGGTCGAAGTAAACCTTGATATCTCCGGAGGAGGTGGATTGGGTGATCATTGGCATGATCCGTGATTTGGCCGTATCATCCGGGTTGGTGGAGGATACGGAAAAAACCTGAACATAGACCACTGTGGCGGTATCCAGGCCAAAGGGCCCTATATAATGTTCGGTACCTGTACCGCCATAGACAACTTTACCCAGTTCCAGTGCAGGAGTGTAACCATAATAGGCCTCTGAGGTGCCTTCTGTGTCTGTTGTCCAGTATAAATTTATCTTACTGTGGGTGATACTGGTTACTGTGACCGGTGTGACAATGTTGATCGAGCTGCCCGGCACCAGGTCGTCGCCGTCGCGGGGTAGAATCTGGTAAGTATCTTTGTATTGTGCCAAAGGCCCAACGATGGTAACGTTTCCGGAAGGGATCACCTTGCCTGCCAGTGGAGAATTGGCATCATTGATACGGATCTCGCCCTGTTGACCACTGGCCGTGAAAGTATAGTTTGTTTTGGCAGAGAAGATGGCTCCGGCATTATCAAAGACGGCATTTTCTATTTTCACCAACTGTGCTTCATAGTTGTCACTGAGCTGGGAGGGGGTCAGTGTTACGGGGGCGGGCAGCTCGTGGCCACTGGAAACGACCGTGACGGAACTGACCGGAGAGATCTCCAGCAGGTTGTTGTAATCGGAGAGCTCACCCGTAATGACTATGCTGTCGCCCCTTTTTACGTTGGCGAGTTCTGTCCAGCCGTATGCCACCAGACCGGCGGTTCCGTCCTGAAAATAACGGACTCCGCCCAGCTCGTCCCCATTGGTGACAATACCGGTGACGGTAACGGTGGATCCGACAGCTTGTCCACGGGCTTCGGCAATGGTGAGAGGGGTCTGTGCTAAAGCATGAAGAAAAAGAGAGAAAAAGAGGATCAGTGAAAGGGTAGAATTTTTTAACATAGTCATAGCGTTTAAATTTAAAATGAGAAAGCAATAGATGTGTTGAACCGACGGCCCATTCCAAAGAATACGGTGGCCGATTTGGCATCAAAATCCTGTGCCGGCAGTGGGCTGTGGGGGTCGTTGTTCACAGCATCCGAGATATAATAGGTATTAAAGACGTTCAGCATGCTGAAGCGTACAGAGGTTCTGATCTTTTTGGCAATACGGAAAGTGTATCCCAGATGGAGATCAAATAGGGAATAGTTGGGTATTTTCCATGAATCCACAGGATTTCCTTCATCATCGGTCGTAGATTCCGGGGTGAAGTTCGAATAATATTTTGCGAACCAAGTGAAGCGTCCGTTGATATAAAGCCCTTTGATCGGTTCGTAGCGCAGGCTGCCGCCCATCTGTGTCTGGGCAGCGTCGCCCACATGGATCCCTTTGGCATTGAAGTCGATCACTTTGTTGACCGGTTCATGCGTTTCGTAATCATAGTACTGCAGATCCTTCACCTCTTTGTCCCAGACCCAGTCGCCCAGCGAGACCAGTCCCTGCAGGTTCAGGTTGTGCAGGATCTTCCAGGCGAAGTCGACCTCGAGTCCTTTGTGGAAAGCATTCATCCCGGGGATATCGGCATATACCCGGATGTTATTGTTCTCCGGTTCTTCAGGATCATATCCCGGCTCACCCGGCTGGAGGGTGTAGTAGGAATAGACCCGGTTGGTAGGTTTGTTCTGCCACCAGGTGAGGTACCCGTTGACGTTCAGGGAGAAGGAAGGAGATCCGTAATGGTAGCCGCCTTCGATGGCTTTTACCTTCTCGTTGCTGGTCTCATCGGAAAATTCGGTGGTATATCCTTTATAGAAATATTTGAAAGGGCGCACTTTTGAAAGATATCCCACATTCAGGAAGAGGTTTGAATGCTGTGAGATGTTGTAATTCCCCCCTGTTTTAAACGTGAATCCCTGTTTCCAGTACCAGTCTGACTCAGCCATTTTGAAGATGTCTATCTTTTTATAGCCGTTGACGGCCGTGGTCACGTTGAGGAACCAGGAGAAAAGGGCTGTTTTGTATTCGCTCTGCAGGAAGATACCGCCCCAGTTGACTTTTCCTTTGTAGTAGTAGAGGATCTTATCGCCCGGGTATTTCATGGCCAGCGAAGGATCTGCATCATAGTCGTTGCGCAGGTCTTCCATATCCACGGCATAGTCTCCTCCCAACAGGTTGGTGACGGTGGTATAGTGGATGCCGGTATAGTTACGCAGGTCGATGCCGCCGCTGAACTCCCATTTGTCGGAATACTGGTAGTTGAAGGTGGAGAGCAGGCCGTACCAGTTATGGTCGTTATTGGCGCGGGTCATATAGTTGTTGGAATAATATAGAGAGTCGCTGAAACGGTCGTCGACGGGGCAGACCGATCCGAAAGGGGTTTGGGTACAGTGGGCATTGGCATTGTATATCCCCTGCCAGTTGATTGCTCCATAATGCGGGTCGGAAGGGTCGCTGATCATCTGGGGCTCTTTGATGCTGTGGCGGGGACGGTCGCCGCCGCCGGTGCCGAGTGAGACATAGAAGATGTTGGAGAGGGTGATCTTGTCGTTGATCTGCCACAGGTCGCGCAGGCTGAACTGTGGCTTGTGGTACTGGTTGTGGCGTTCGGAGAGTCCTTCTTCCGGTGCGTCCGGATCATACCGGTCGCGGCGCACCACGCCCCAGTGCTGGTTGTATCCTATACCCATATTGTTGATGGGCGGGCGGTAGATATAGTTTCCGTCGTCGTCGGTCTCGTCCACCGGCACCCCGTGATCGCGGGCATAGTTGAGGTCGTAGGTGGCGATAGGGCGTTTGTAGGAGCGTTGTTCATGTTCCTGGGGGGCGCCCATGCCCGAGAGGGTGAGGGTATGGTCGCCCAGCTGTTTGTCTATGCGGGCGTAGTAGAACCATCCTTTGGAGAAGGTATGGTCAACCCATCCGTTGCCTCTTTTGTAGGAGGCGGCGAGGGAGAAAGACCAGCCGTGGCCGAGACGTCCGCTGTTGAAGCCGAAGGAGGAGCGTATCTTCCCTTCGCTGGTGACCTCCTGTTTGAGGCGCCAGGTACGGTGGCTCTGCAGACCCATGGTGAGGATGTTGAGGGTACCTCCCACGGAGGGGAGGGCCAGTTTGGAGGCACCGAGGCCACGCTGCACCTGAATAGTACGGGTAACCTGATCGAGGCCGAACCAGTTAGACCAATATACCCAGCCGTTCTCCATGTCGTTGACGGGGATCCCGTCAATCATTACGGCGATATTACGCTGGTCGAATCCGCGGATGGTGATACGGGCATCGCCGTCGCCGCCCCCCTGCTCGGTGGCATAAACCCCGGGGGTGGCATTCAGGATCATCGGGATGTCCTGTCCGGCCAGTTCCTCCTTGATACGTGCCGGCAGCACATTGGAAAAAGCCACCGGAGTCTCACGACTGCGGGCTACATCGGCCACCACCTGCACTTCACTGATGGTGAGAGTAGAAAGTTGTATCTGCAGTGTGACAGGCTTTTGGCCTATGGTTACCGTAACCTCCCGGGGTTTGTAGCCCACATAGGAAATCCGCAGGGTGTAGGTCCCGTATGGCAGTTGGAGAGAAAATTCTCCGTTGACATCCGTAACCGTTCCGGTATTGCTGCCGGCCAGAATATTGGCTCCGATCAATGTCTCACCGGTCGTTTTGTCGGTGACCATACCCCTGACCACTCCGGTCTGGGCAAAAAGAGTTAGTGGGATGAAAAAGATCAGGGAAAAGAATACGACCCGGATCAACGGAGTCCGTTTCTCGGTGAATAATGCTCTGTCCATAGGGGGAGCCTATTTTACCAGAATTTTATGTACTATGAGTTGATCTCCATCCAACAGAATCCGGACGAGATAGATGCCGGGGGATATATCGGCAGGTAGGGTGACCGGAATTTTACGGACTATTCCTTTGACGGGTTCTGAGCGGTACATGCTTTGCCCCAGGATATTGGTTACCATAACCTGCCGAATTGCCCTGTTGGCAATTACCTCAAACTGGCCGTTCGTGACAGGGTTGGGGTAGGTGTAAATCTGCAGAGAAGATCCGTGCAGGTTGTGGACCGCGGAAATGTTGCAGCCGCAGGTATGGGTGCCCAACGAGTCCCACACATCCTGGCCTCCGGGAACGGTGTCCCATTCTGCAGTAACAACAAACGGATCAGGATTCTGCGTCACCCCGTGTTTTACGGATGGTTTTCTAATGAGGGTATGGTCTTTGGTCCAGGCCATCCAGAAAGGACCGAAATATTTTCCGGAGGTATCATGAGCCTGTACAATGTAGTTGATCACTTTCCCTTTGGTGACAATTACCGTACTCGAGTCAACGTGCACGTTGTAGGTTACGGTAGTATCGCTGATATTGCTCCAGCCGTATTCGCTGGAGATGGCATTCCCCAACCCAATCTGGCCGATCAGATCCACGGCCGTGGAATTACTCAGGGTCTGGTTGTTATCCGATTTCAGCAAGGCAATGGCGTCATTGCCGTTCATATAGGTCGGTGCAGGATACGGATTATCCATCTGGTAAGGAAAATGGCTTGCCAGATCCTGTAATGCAGGATCACATTTGGGGGAGATGTTCCCTCCACCAAGATCCACATCTTCAGTTTGGCCGTTTACCAGAATGAAAACGGAATGGGCTGGCAGGAATCCCTGTAAATGAGTGATGCCGCCTGAACTATAATCCACAGCTCCATTGCTGTAACGGGCTACCCAATAATAACTCATATCAACCACTGAATTGGTGGGGTTGTAGATCTCCAGGGCTTTGCTATTGCCCGATCCTTCCACATATTCCGAGAAGAATATCTCAGAACAATCAGACTCCTGTGCAGTTAATTGCACCAAAGGAAGCAGGAAGAAAATAACGAAGGGTAAAAATTTTTTCATAGATATGTTTGTTTGACGTGAAAAACCGGACGAAACTTACTTTATAAACCAATATACAAAGGTAAAAAATATTAACAGGAACCGGAAGAAAAAAAGCGGATGTTTATAAAAAAAATGAA
>JAGGWN010000035.1 GCA_021157415.1 Bacteroidales bacterium
CCCCATAGCAATATCCCTATAAAAATATAAAAATATTTTCAATCGCGGGGAAAAAAATAAAATATTCTTATTTTAACGGAGCATCGGGAATAACATGGATCGCAAGTAAATGGCTGATCGTATCTGCAATACTCAGTTCATAGGTAAACTTTCCCTGGCCCAGCGGCACCTCGTAGGTATAGGCCACAGGGACTAATTCATATTGTACATCATTGATATCCAGAGTAATATGAGCTTCTCGATAAGCAATGTCAAAACGGTAATAGTCTGTCACTCCCCCGGGATTCACCTCTCCGTAATTATGTTCTCCCCCGGAAGTGTCCACATGGACGTTTTTAAACAATACGCCGGATTTATTACGTATTCTGATATCAGAAGGACCATCCGGACTTTTCTTACAGGACAAAAGGGAAAAGAGTAAAAATAATCCGGCTCCCGCAAAAAAAAGTCTTCTGTTCATGTCATTATAATTTAGTTATGGTTTCCGCCGGCAACCATCCTTTGCTACCATCGTCGAGTCTTATCTCCGTCCAATGATCCTGTGATTCCACAACCCCCACCTTGGTTCCTGCATGAATAACGAATAAGTCGGTACCATTGCTGTCCGGTGAGCTTTTCACCGTAACCGCAGGCTGCATGACGATGGCATAGTCGTGGGCATTCATGATCCTGCGACTTTGCCAGGCGAAGAAAAAAGACAATAACGAAAAGAACAAAACAATAATCCCCAAGATAAAACCAGTCTTTCTCCAGATAAAGCGTTTGCTAAAAACGAATAAAGTTAATAATAATAAACCAACCATAAAAGCAATAACACTAAAACGGGCCCAGCCGTCCGAAGACATTCGTTCCAGGAACCAGTGATACCACTCCACCAGGAAGAACCGGGGGAGGGTTTCAATTTTATCCGAGACATAAGTACGTGCCAGCTCAAGGTTATATTTTATATCTTCATTCCCGGGGTCCAGTTGCAGCGCTCTTTCATAATTCAGGATTGCCATCGGGATGTTATGCTGCTTAAAATAAGCATTGCCCAGGTTATAATACAGCTCGGGAGCCACCAGTCCTGCATCGATAACCTGCTGGTATAATTCTGCAGCCTGTTCGTACATCTGATTTGCATAAAAAAGATTGGCACGGGTGATCAGGCTGTCAGGGTCCGGCGCCGGACCTGCCTGGAGGTGTGCTCCCAACAACAGAAACAAGACGATCAATACGATCCTGTTTCCTTTTCTATTGTCAATTTTCATGCCCATTTCTCTTTATTACAGTTTCTCTTCCAATTCACTAATTACTGCCATTGCTTCTTCATATAACTTATCCATAGATCCTGTCGATCCTTCAGGTGCATACCTTGCAAATTCACACTGGTCAATCACCCGCATCAGTTTTTCTACCGTATCCTGTTCAACATTTTTCTTTTTGAGTGCTTCGGTAGCGGTTTCCCGCGTAAGGTCGGACAGAGGCAACAAAAGCTTGTCACTAAGATATCCCCAAACAGCTTTCAGCACTTCTTCATAAAATCCCGACTGATTCCCTTTCTTCAGGAACTGACCTGCCGTTTTCAGGCGTTTGCGTGCCATTTTATTGGCCTTACGGTTCCTCACACGTTGAATATCCCCTTTGGCCTTCAAATACCGGTGACGTGCTATCACCGCTAGCAGGAATACAAACAGAGACACAATGTAAACAAGATAAAATTTCCACGTACCGAACAACGTGTAGCCTGCAGGTTTAAGTTTTATAGGTTTGCTATAAATGTACCGGATATCTTTACCCAGGTACTTCAAGGCTTCTTGTCCGCCGCCGGCCATCACCTGTCCTGTTTCTGTCTGATCCCCTTTGAGGACATTCAGCGTAAAAGCAGGGGTTTTCAGCATCTTATAGGCTTTGGCAGAAGGGTCAAAATAGGAAAATTCCACAGAGGGGATTCTGTATTTTCCGGGATGCCTGGGAATCATAAGGTATTCAAATTGTTTATAGCCTGTTTCTCCATGTACCGTATTGTTGATATGGCTGGTGATCTTCGGGTCGTAGGTTTCAAAATCGGGGGGAAATTCCACTTTGGGAGACTCAATCAGTTTGAGATTCCCGTTTCCCGATATCTTCACTTTCAGCGTTACCGCATCATTTGCCCTCAGGGTGGTCTTATCCACAGAAGCATCCAGACCAAACGTACCTACAGCGCCCTTAAACCCCGGAGGTGCACCGGAAGGAAGAGGATCTACATGGATGGTCACCCTGTTACTTAGAATCGTTTTACGTACAGTACGGTAGTTTCCGAAGAAATCATCAAAAAAAGGATCGGAAGAGGTATGGACGCGCTCACGGACCAGACCAACGATCTTGGCAGGCTCTATCTTGATATCTCCTGTCGTCTGTGGAAAAATCAGATACCTCTGTATCACCCCCGTACCATATGCTACTCCGTTGATATATTCTCTCTCCAAAGAATGCAGGTCAGGCGTGGGTATCTCCTGTTTGAGAAACCCGTCGAACTCGGGCAAATCCACTTCTTCGAGACCTGTCAGATTGACCCGCGAATAAATTTTCACCGTTACCGCAACCGCCTCACCCTGATAAACCCTTGTCTTGTCAACCAATACTTTAACGAACAGATTGGGATTGGAAGAAGTGGGCGTTATGTCGGACTGAGAAGAACCTGCAGCAGGTTTGTGTCCCTGATTAGCCGGCGGGGATGATCCCTTCACCACGGTGATTTTCAAGGCATTGGACTCAATAACCTGTCCTTTGATTCTGAGTTTTGCCGGGGCAATGGTAAATGTTCCCACAGCCCTGGGTTCGAGGATATAGGTATAAGTATAACTGATATGGCTGCTTATCTTGCCGTTGATGATCTCCGTACTCTGGCTGTACGATGTGCTGGGTCCCATCAGGATATCAAAATTGCTTAAATCGGGTGGGACAAACTTCCCATCCCGGGTATTCATCTCAAAAACGACCCTGAATTGCTGGCCCAAGGTTACCGTTTCAGGTGCCGAGGCACTGATATGATATGTGCCGGCCGCCGCATTTGTCAACGCTGCCAACATCCAAACCATGAGTATGATTCCTTTCTTTGTCATAGGGCCAAAATTAATACTTTTACCAGTTAATCACCGTTTTCACCTTTTTTTGCTTCGCTTTGGCTCTCTTCACTTTCTCCTGCACTTTCTTTTCATCCTCTGCCAACGCCCGCAAAATTCGTTCCGCATCTTTTTTAGATATCTTGCCGGGTTGTGGCTTTTGTTGCTGTTGCCGGTTTTGATTCTGCTGATTTTCTTGCTGTTGCTGTTGTTTTTTTTGTTGTTGCTGCTGTTGCTTGTTCTGCTGATTTTTTTGTTGCTGGTTTTTCTTTTTTTGTTGTTGGTCTTTATCGTTTTGATTCTGATTCTGATTCTGGTTTTTGTTATTTTTGTTTTTCTGTTGTTGTTGTTGTTTTAATTTCATGGCATACAGAAGGTTATATTTGGCATCCATATCATCAGGATTATATTTCAAGGCCATTTTATAGGCTTTAATACTTTCATCCAGCTTCTTGGACTGTAACAAAGTATTTCCCAGATTATACAAGGCCTTTGCTTTTTCTTTATCCCCTTGACTCCTTTTAACCACGGAAAGAAATTGGTCTGCCGCTTTGTCATATTTTTTTTGCTTATAAAGAGAGGTGCCAAGGTTGTAATCCGGGATCACCGGGTTTTTTGCCATTTTACGTGCTTTACTATATTCCACTTCAGCGTTGGCATATTTTTTTTGTTCGTAAGCCTTGTTGCCTTCATGGATCTTTTGTATGGCCTTCCACTGGGTCCAACCCGGTGTAATCCACAGAAAAACAGCCAGAATCCATAATCCTGTTTTTTTCATTTTTTCTCCTCCTTTGCCTGAAATAATCTAATCCGTGACCAGAACCTGCTTTTTCTTTCCAGGATCATCCACTCGAGCAGGAAAAACAGCAGCGCCAACCCAATGGCATACTGAAAAATATCGTTGTAATCGGAATAGGTTTTTGTTTCCATTTCTTTCCGGTCCATTCCTTTGATCTTGTCATATATTCGTTTCAGTCCCAGCGAGGTACTGGAAGCACGGACATAAATCCCGCCTCCTGCCACTGCAATTTTCTGCAGCAAGGGTTCATCCAGGCGGGTTATGACAGTATGACCGTTCTGATCTTTCAGAAAAGCTCTTTGGCCATTGATGGTGATGGGGATGGGGACTCCTTCCGGTTTGCCTATGCCGATGGTATGGATGGTAATTCCTTTTTCATGAGCTTTTTTAGCCGCTGCCACAGGATCCGCTTCATGATTCTCTCCATCGGTGATAATAATCAGTGCTTTGCTTCTGCTGTTTCCGGGTGTAAAAGAGTTCATAGCCAGTTCAATGGCCGAAGCAATGGCTGTCCCCTGTTTAGGCACCACGGCAGGTCCGATGGTCGGCAGGAACATCTTTACGGCCAGATAATCGGATGTAACAGGGATTTGCACATAGGCATCCCCGGCAAAAACGATCAATCCCATCCGGTCATTTTCCATCCGGTCGACCATTTTAGAGATTGCCCGTTTGGCCCGTTCCAGCCGGCTGGGTTGTATGTCTTCGGCCAGCATGGAATTGGATACATCCAGTGCCACAATGATCTCTACCCCTTTCTTTTTCACTGTTTCCAGTTTGGCTCCCAGCTGCGGCCGTGCCAGTCCCAAAACCAGAAACATCCAACCCAGACAAAACAACACAAGTTTCCACCTGGCCCGGCTCCAGGAAACATCAGGCATCAATCCTTCCAGAAGACCGGGTTCTCCCAGCTTACGCACATTCTTCCTCCAGGTACCGGCAGCGATCCAATACAACAGCCAGAACACCGGGATCATCAGCAAGGCATATAAATACACTATATTGGCAAATCGAAACATTTTCTCTTCACTTTAAGGCATTGTCCTGAAAACCGTTTTTCTTAAAAACCACTCTGCCAGCAATAAAACTGCTGCCCACAGAGCGAACTTCAAATATTCTTCTTCTTTACGACTAAACTGTTTTACATCAATTTTTGACTTCTCCAGCTTATCTATGGCATTATAAATCTCCTGGAGTTTTTTATTATCCGTAGCCCGGAAATATTTTCCTCCTGTCATGGAAGCAATCTGTTTCAGCATGTCCTCATCTATCTGCACCTTCATTTGTTGATACCGTGTACCTCCATAGGGGGTCTGGATCGGATAAGGAGCTGTCCCAATGGTTCCCACCCCGATGGTGTAAACACGTATTCCGAAGGTACTGGCAATTTTTGCGGCTGTGAGGGGTGCTATGTCCCCGCGGTTGTTCATTCCGTCCGTCAACAGGATGACCACTTTGCTTTTGGCTTTGCTGTCTTTCAACCTGTTAATGGAGGTGGCCAGGCCATCACCGATCGCGGTACCATCTTCAATCATTCCGCTTTGAACCTGATGGAAAAGATTGATCAATACGGCATGGTCGGTTGTGAGCGGACATTGTGTAAAGCTCTCTCCGCTAAACACCACCAGGCCGATCCGGTCATCCGGCCGGCCTGAAACAAACTGAATGGCCACATTTTTGGCAGCTTCCAGCCGGTTTGGCTTAAAGTCCTGCGCAAGCATACTGCTGGATATGTCCAGGTCGATGATAATATCTATCCCTTCTGTGTTCACTTTCTGCCAGCGATTAACCGATTGCGGACGCGCTATAACGATAAAAAGAAGAGCTATAGCCAGCACGCGCAGGACAAAAAGGATATGCCGCAACCATGCTTTTACCGGGGTGCCTATTTTTTCAAAGGGTTGTAATCCGGAAACCAGCAATGAGTTTGTTCGTCTGATCTGCCGCCATACATACCAGGCGATCATGGGGATAAGTACCAACAGCCCGTATAACCACTCCGGATTGGCAAAATGAAGGTCACGCATGGTCTTTTTCCTCCTTTCCTTCCTGTTTCTCCTTTTCGTCTCTCACTTCAACTCCTTCCTCATCCGGTTCACTATCGTTGAGATCCGTCTCCGTTTTTTTTTCTTCCCGGATGCTCTGATCCTCTTTCTTCCACGACTCCTTGGTTTCATTTACAAAGACAAAAGCATTCAGCAACACAGATTCGTTCACATCGGGTTGTGGCTGAAATTTTGCGAACTTCACCAGATCGCCAGTCTCCAGCACCTCTTTCAGAATACCAAACAAACGGTTGTCATTGAAACCCGCTGCCGTAAGTGAATGGAGCGTTTCGCCGGACGTTTGTTCCAGGGCCTTTATGTCATAACGGTACTCCAGATATTTTCGCAGAATATCCGTCAACCGTGTATAATATTCCTTTACCCGGCCTTGTTGCCACAATCTGGCATCTTTCAGATTATTCAGTTCACGCAAGGCAAATATATGTGGTGGTTCGGCTGGCTTTCGCATAATTTCCGGTAATCTTTCTTTCCGACTTTTCTTTCGTACATGCGCTACCAGGAAATATATGCCCAGTGCAACCAACTGAAGAACCATAAACCAGAAAAAGAAATAGAATGCATATACGATCAAAGGAATCTTAATCGGTTTTTTGATATCCCTGGGTCCTTTGGAAGGCTCTATCGGAATGGGTTTAACCACCAGTTTCACAGGTCGGGAAGCCAGGGTAGCTTTCATGCCGTGATAGATATAGCCAACCACTACAGGATCCATAACCACGATCCCACCCGTATCAAAAACGATCACCCGGTAGCGGTGAATGATCTCCAACAGATGATTTTTTTTCCGTACCGTGTCCATCCGCAAAGTCCGGACTATTTCCACGCCCCGGGTTATTGAATCTCTAAAAACCGGTATATTCAGTTTCAGCGAATCCGGCTGAACCACCCGCAAGGTAAAATCCAGCTGATCCCCTATCAGCACGGTGTCCCTGCTAAATGAAGCTTCCACATCAATTTGCTGAGCCCGACCCGTAACACCGGAAAAGCAGAGCATAATAAAAGATATTCCGGCAATGATTCCCTGCCGCACAGATACAAACCGTTTTCCGTATTTCTTCATTTCCGTCATCTCAATTTCCTGTTATCTTCGCTTAAACAATTGCACCAGAGGGCGGATATAATCTTCATCGGTTGCCAGGTCTGTATAATCCACGCCGCACTGCCTGAAGGTATTTTCCATTTCTTTCTCTTGTTTTATCTGCCAGGCAAGATAGGCCTCCCGCACTGCTGCGGAAGAAGTGTCCACCCATCTTTCTTCCCCTGTTTCTGCATCTTTCAGTCGCATCAACCCGACGTCCGGCAACTCTTTCTCGGTCTTATCATAAACTTTCAATGCCACCACATCATGTTTGTTGGAGGCAATCCTCAGGCTGTTGGTAAAGGGAGCACCCATAAAGTCACTGATAAGAAAGGCGATAGAGCGTTTTTTGATTGCATTGGTCAGGTATCGTAAAGGTTCGGAAAAATCCGTTTTCCGGCTTTCCGGCCTGAGTTCAATCAATTCACGAATAATATGCAAGATATGTTTTCTGTTTTTTTTGGGAGGGATAAATTTCTCCACCTTATCGCTGAAAAATATCACCCCCACTTTGTCATTGTTCTGTATGGCTGAAAAAGCCAGGATGGCTGCCACCTCGGTGATCAGATTCTTCTTCAGCATCTTATGTGTCCCGAATTTCTGAGAGCCACTCACATCCACGAGCAGCATCACGGTCAGTTCACGTTCTTCTTCAAACACTTTCACATAAGGATGATTGAATCGCGCCGTAACGTTCCAATCGACCGACCGTATATCATCTCCATACTGGTATTCTCTCACCTCACTGAAAGAAATCCCGCGCCCCTTGAAAGCACTGTGATATTCCCCTGCAAAAATATGTTTTGAAAGACTCCGTGTCTTGATCTCAATCTTTCTGACCCTTTTTAGCAATTCAGCCGGTTCCATATCCTCTTTTTTTTGCTAATGTTTTACTGTATCCGGTTCAACAGGTTTTGTGATCACGGTGAAAAACCAATCCTGTCTTTCCAAAACCTTTTGATAGGTGTTCCCCCCCGACTTTTCCAGCCACAGGGTATCCGATACTTTCCGGCATGTTGAATCCAGGCCTGCGATTACCGACGGCAACAGATCGTTGTCATACACTACCTTGTACCAAATACATACGTCATGATCGGACAGAAAATACAAAGCGGTTTTCGTCTCCGTTTCATCCACATATTTCAGATATTTATACACTTTATTGACCGTGGTTTCATCCAGCGAAAAATTGTTTTGTTCCGTCCTCATATACTTCCTGATCTCATCTGCTTTCCATCCAATAAGATTTTGTGCCGACCCCGACAGTGTCAGTAATAAGATAAAACCGGAGAGAAGCACTTTATACATAACCGTTCCGTTTTCTGGAGGGATGAACAAAAATCAAACCATTACGGCACTTCCACCGTATCAAGAATAGCTGTCAGGATATCTTCGGCTGTAATATTCTCTGCCTCTGCCTCATAAGTAAGTCCAATCCGATGACGCATGACATCATAGCATACAGCTCTGATATCTTCGGGGATGACATAGCCTCTTCTCTTGATAAAGGCATATGCTTTGGCTGCCGTTGCCAGGTTAATACTGGCCCGGGGCGAACCTCCGTAATTGATCATCGGCTGGAAACGTTCCAGGGTGAAACGTTCAGGATAACGGGTGGCAAAAACAATATCCAGGATATACTTCTCGATCTTTTCATCCATATATACGTCCTTCACCACATCCCGTGCCCGCAAAATATCGTCGGTACGTATCACAGGAGAGGCCGTGGGAAAAGATTTTTGCAGGTTCTCCCGTATGATCAGCCGTTCCTCTTCCCGGTCGGGATAGTCAATGAGCACTTTTAACATAAAACGGTCTATCTGTGCTTCCGGCAACGGATAAGTACCTTCCTGTTCTATGGGGTTCTGGGTAGCCAGCACCAGGAAAGGCTCATCCAGTTTGTACGTCTCCTGACCAATGGTTACCTGGCGTTCCTGCATGGCTTCCAGCAAGGCACTTTGCACTTTGGCGGGGGAACGGTTGATTTCGTCAGCCAACACAAAATTGGTAAAGACAGGTCCTTTTTTCACATTAAAAACCTCGGTCTTCGGACTATATACCATCGTTCCGATCAGGTCGGCCGGCAGCAGGTCGGGCGTAAACTGAATCCTGTTAAAACCGGCATCTATACTATCGGCCAGGGTTCGTATAGCCAATGTCTTTGCCAGTCCCGGCAATCCTTCCAACAAGATATGTCCCCCCGATAGCAACCCGATGAGAAGGCTGTCCACCAGATGATGCTGGCCGATGATGACCTTTTGCATCTCCATATTTATCAAGTCTATGAATGCGCTCTCCTTGCGGATGCGCTCATTTAGTTCACGAATATCCGTTTGCTCATTCATACCTGTATTTTGTTTTTATTGGTTTATTGTACTCATGCAATTTGTCGTATCCTACCCACACCCTCCCCTGAAAAACGGGAAAGATGAGTGAGTCAGCAATAATATAATACTCCTTTTTCAAAATCCCTGCAAATTTGTAGAATATTTCGTTAACATCCTGTTAAAAAATGTTAAACCCTGTTAGGCTGACAGATAATAATTTTGGTTAACTTTGCTTCATAAATCGGACCCATGGATATCGATATCAACAATATCAAGAACCGGTATTTTATACAATTGGCTTTCAAAGGCACCCGTTTCCACGGCTGGCAGGTACAACCCAAAGCAAAAACAGTACAGGAGGAATTGAACAATGCCCTCTCCACTGTTCTCAAGGAAGAGATCGAAACGGTGGGTGCAGGACGAACAGATGCCGGAGTCCACGCACGTTTTTATGTAGCACATTTTGATTCGGTCCGGGAAGAACCGGCCCGGGATGACAGGTTCATTTATCAACTGAATAGTCTTCTGCCTAACGATATTGCCATTCACGCCATAACGCCGGTACCTCACACGGCACACGCCCGTTTTGATGCTCTTTCCCGAACCTATGAATATGTCATTACCACACAAAAAGATCCTTTCAGCCTTGAATTTGCCTATTTCTATCCACACAACCTGGATGTGCCGTTGATAAACCGGGCCTGCCGCATCATAAAACATTACCGGGATTTCGCCAGTTTCAGCAAAGTGAATACCGATGTAAAGACTTTTCATTGCAATATCATGGATGCCCGCTGGACCCAGGAAGATCACCGGTATATCTTCTCTATCACAGCCGACCGCTTTTTACGGAATATGGTTAGGGCCATTGTGGGTACCTTGCTGGATGTCGGACAGCAAAAAACGAACCTGGAAGATTTCAGACAGATTATCGAAACCAAGGATCGCAGTGCAGCAGGCCGTTCCGTCCCGGCTCACGGACTGTTCCTGGTAAATATCAAATATCCGGCACACATTTTGTAAAACGATGCATATTGATTGACGAAGGATTTGCAGGAGGGATGACATGTCCTGTTCTGTCATCATTGCCTGTCGTCCTTTCATCATCCGTCCCCGTACCGGGACGCTTTTGTCACTCCTTTCACTCTCATCAGCCTGTGCAGGATCGCCTCCAGATGATCGGCATTGGCCACGACTACTTTTATCCGTCCCTCAAAACTGCCTTTTTTTTCAGAAAATGAAATAGACCTGATATTCACGCCCAGCTCATTGGATAACAGTTCCGTAATACGGTTTACCATACCTATTTCATCGGTTCCCGTCACACGGATCAATGCTTCAAAAGAGGGTTTGTCTTTCACATGGGTCCAGCGGACAGGGATTATCCGATATGGATACTTTTCCTTCATCCATTTGGCATTTGGACAGTCCTGCCGGTGTATCTTTATCCCCTCACTGATGGTAACAAAACCGAATACAGGATCCCCGAAGATAGGGTTACAACACCGGGCCAGGGTATAGTCGACATTCTTCATATTGCCATCGACCAGCAGAAAGTCTTCGTTTTTCTGCCGCACCTCCGATGGGAGGGTTTTCATGTCACCCCATGACTTTGGTTCCTCTGATCCCTTCTTTTGCGGGGCTGTTAATATTTCCTTGATCTCCAGCAGATCGATTTCTTCATCGGCGATTCTGGCATAAAGATCCCGGGCCAGTTTGGTGCGATAATGCTGTAATAATTTTTTCACGGTCTCATCCGAAAAAGGGATTTTCCAGTTCCGAAGACGGCGCATCAGCATTTCTCTGCCGTGGGCGGCAGCTTTCATCTGCTCCTCATTCAGGGATTGCTTTATTTTCGAACGGGCTTTGGACGTCCTCACAAAAGCCAGCCAATCGGAAGCAGGTTTTTGATTTTTGGCAGTAATCACTTCAACCCTGTCTCCGGTTTGCAGGGTATGATGCAGGGGGACCACCCGGTTCTCTATCTTCCCTCCCGTACAATGCATGCCCACTTCGGAATGTATCGCAAAAGCAAAGTCCAGTAAAGTAGCTCCCTCCGGCAATCGCATCACGTCTCCTTTGGGTGTAAAGACAAAAATTTCTTTGGAATACAGGTTGAGCTTCATCTGGTCCACGATATCCTCCGACCGCGGATCATAATTTTCCAGAATCTCACGCACATTGCGCAACCACTCGTCTATCGCTTGTTCGCGACCTCCCTCTTTATATTTCCAGTGAGCCGCAAAACCCTTTTCAGCGATCTCATCCATCCGGGTGGTACGTATCTGCACTTCTATCCACTTTCCGGAAGGACCGGCTACGGTTGTGTGTAACGATTCGTAACCGTTCGACTTCGGGATAGAGATCCAGTCCCGCAATCTCTTGGGATTCGGTGTATAAAGGTCCGTAACAACGGAATAAACTTTCCAGCAATCCTCTTTTTCCCTTTCGCCCAGGCTATCCAGGATAATCCTCACGGCAAAGATATCATACACTTCCTCAAAACCTACGTTTTGCTTTTTCATCTTGGCCCAGATAGAATGGACTGATTTCAGCCTGCTCTTTATCGTAAACCGTAACCCCTGGGCTTCCAACCTTTTTTTCAACGGTTCAATAAAATCACGGATCAAACGGTTACGTGCAGCTTTTGTCTGAACAATCTTCTTCCGGATATCTTCATAAACTTCAGGCTCGAGATATTTCATCGACAGGTCTTCCAGCTCTGATTTCAGATTATATAAACCCAACCGATGAGCCAGGGGAGCATAAAGATAATATGCACCTGTAGAAATATTTACCTGGTCTTTTTGCGGCACTTTCTCCAGATGCCTCATCAGCTCGAGTTGCTCTGCCAGCCTGATCAGTATCACGCGTATGTCTCCAGCCAGGTTCAGGATCAACTGCCTGAAATTCTCCGACTGAACAGCTGCGAGATGCGGATCAAGTCCGGAGATTTTATTCAGCCCTTTGATGAGCTCTTTCACCTGGGGCCCGAATTCACTGTCAAAATATTCAGGTGGGATATTCCGTATCCGGCTGATGTCATGGTACAGCGCACCGATCACTGAAACCACCCCCATACTCATCTGCTCCATCACAATACGGGCCACATTCATGGCATGTATCAGATAAGGCTCACCGGTAAAGCTCATTTCTTCGCCGGGCAGTGAAACCAAATGACGTATAGCTTTGCGGATATCGGCCTGCTCCTTCTCCGTCATATATTTCTTTACAGACCGGAGAAAACTCCTGTAACGGTTCCTGATCAGGGCAGCATTGTCATTTTTGGTAATATTTGCCTTCATATTTTCCCCCCGAACAATTCTTTGCAAAGATGGGGTAATTTTTTGTAAATGAAATATGCGGATTCAAATCGTCTGCTTTTCTATGGCACTTGTTTTACATTTTTTACATTGATCCCAAATTCCTCAGTAGAAAATCCAACATGCTTTCTATGACGGAACGCAAAGGCGGATGAAAAAAATATATTTCTGTGAAAATATTAAATTTCCAAAGAACAATCTGGCATGCCCTTTAATAGATCGTTGAATCAAAAACGGTCAACCATATTCAGGGAAGCTCAGCTCTTCCAGACTCTTGTTTCCCGGCACTTGTCTCCTGGTGCCAACTTTCATCCCTCCCTTCCCTCCAAACCCCAAACATATTTCTTAACTTTGCCCTTCAGATCAAACCAGCATGAGGAAGAAAAAGGTAGTAGTAGGTCTGTCCGGAGGAGTGGACAGCAGTGTGGCAGCCTGTCTGCTCAAAGAACAGGGCTATGACGTTACCGGCATGTTCATGCGCAACTGGCACGATACCACCGGCCTGCTGGAAGGTGACTGCACCTGGGAGGAGGACGAGATCCTGGCCCGCATGGTGGCGACAAAACTGGAGATCCCCTTTTTCGTGGTGGACCTGAGTGAAGAATACCGCAAACGCGTGGTGGATTACATGTTTGCCGAATACGACCGTGGCCGCACCCCTAACCCGGATGTTCTCTGTAACCGTGAGATCAAATTCGACCTGTTTGCTACAGAAGCCCGCAAACTTATCAGCAACTACGTAGGCACCTACGTAGATATTTTTATAGCCACCGGACATTACAGTCGCATTGAAAAGACTGTAAATAATAAAAAAGAGACGGTGTACAGGCTTCTGGCCGGCAAAGACAGAAACAAAGATCAAAGTTATTTCCTTTGTCAGCTTTCACAGGAACAGTTGGCCATGAGCCTTTTCCCGTTGGGAGAGGTAACCAAGCCGGAAGTCAGGAAGATTGCTGCCCGTTTTGCTCTGCCCACGGCCACACGCAAAGACTCGCAAGGCATCTGTTTTGTCGGCAAGGTTGACCTGCCTGCCTTCCTGCAGCAACAACTGAATGCAACAGAAGGAGAGGTAATCGAGATCTCCAAGAACGGCTTCACGCCTCCCGCCTACCCGGAAGGCTTACCAGACCAGGATATCGACATCGAAACGTTAACAACGATCTGTGCCGGTTTCCGTTTTTCCCCGCAAAGCGGCCAGGTGATCGGAAAACACCGTGGTGCTCATTTCTTTACCATCGGCCAGCGCAAGGGACTGAACATAGGCGGCAAGGCAGAACCTCTGTTCGTACTTTTTCCGGACGTAAAAAACAACCTTCTTTATGTCGGACAGGGACATGACCATCCCGGACTGAACCGCAAGGGGTTGATCATTGCCCGGGACGAGATCCACTGGGTACGTCCCGACCTGGCCATGCAACCCGGCGAACAGCGCCGTTATCAGGTACGCATCCGCTACCGGCAGCCGCTGCAGGAAGCAGTCCTCTTCATGCGGGAAGAAGGGATGTATATCGTTTTTAAAAGGCTGCAGCGTGGTATCACCCCCGGCCAGTTTGCCGCCTGGTATGACGGCGACGAACTGTTGGGATCAGGAACGATAGCAGAGTAACAAAGCAGTGGGGAGATGAAGTAATGATACAAATATTATTTATCCCGCTCCAGGTAATCCGTTCAAATCCATATAATCTATGATCTTGTTTGCGGAAATATGCACGAACTGCGTAAAAATATTCTAATTTTTCCCCTAAAGCCTTATCTTTGATAAACCATTAAGAACACCTGTCATGACAAGTAAGGAACGTATTCAGGCATCCGTAAACCACCGGATACCGGACAAAGTGCCGGTGGATTTCGGAGCTACACCGGTAACAGGCATTCACGTGTTGGCGGTTGAGAACCTGAGAAAATATTTCGGTCTTTCCGATCATCCTGTAAAAGTAAACGAACCTTATCAGATGCTGGGCGAGATCGAAGACGACCTGGCAGAAATTCTGGGTGTTGACACGGTGCCGGTCTCTCCGAAGAATACCATATTCGGTTTTGCCAATGAAGGGTGGAAAGAATTCAACGCTCCCTGGGGCCAGAAGGTGCTGGTACCGGAAAAGTTCAATGTCACGCGGGATGACAGTGGGAATGTTTACATGTATCCACAGGGCGACACCCGTGTGGCACCCTGCGCCAAGATGCCGGCAAACGGCTATTTCTTCGATGCTCTCTCCCGGCAGGAACCTATCGATCACAACAACCTGCACCTGGAAGATAACCTGGAAGAGTTTACGGACATCTCTGAAGAAGATTTGGACTATTTCAAGAAAGAAGTGGACAAAGTCTATGCCACCGGCAAGGCAGTGGTAGCCAACTTTGGCGGGATGGCCCTGGGAGACATTGCCCTGGTACCGGGACTGGACCTAAAACACCCCAAAGGCATTCGTGATGTGACCGAATGGTACATGGCTACCCTGATGCACCCGGACTACGTGGCCGCTATCTTTGATTATGAAACGGCCCTCGCCATTCGCCGTCTTGAAAAGATATATGCTGTCGTAGGTGACAAAGTGGATGTAGTCTATATCTGCGGAACGGATTTCGGCACACAGACCTCCCAGTTTTGCTCTGAAGAGACGTTACTCTCTTTATATGGACCCTACTATAAAAAGGTCACCGGATGGATCCACGAACATACACCCTGGAAAACTTTCAAACACTCCTGCGGTGCCGTAGAACCTTTCATACAAGATTTTATCGGTTTCGGGTTTGATATACTCAACCCTGTGCAAGTCAGCGCCACCGGGATGGAACCGAAACATCTCAAGCACAGTTTCGGGAAAAACATCACTTTCTGGGGTGGCGGCGTGGACACCCAGCATGTCCTGCCCTTCGGCACACCGGAAGCAGTGGAGAAGCAGGTACTGGAACACTGTAAGATTTTTTCCGAAAACGGAGGGTTCGTTTTCAACACCGTTCATAATATCCAGGCCAATGTCCCGGTGGAGAACATTGTGGCCATGCTGAATGCGGTGAGAATATTCAACGGGGAGGAAAAAATCAACATAAGTTAGCAGGCATCACCTGCAACACCGGCCACCTGTGCCCTCCCGGACAGATGAAACCGGCTGTTTTTACCCGGATGACGCCGGACCCGTCCGTACCAGGCCGTGCAGACAGGAGGACAAAGCGGAGAAACAGAACCAAGTCCTTGCCTTATTGTATTATTATTTTCCTGATTAACGTTTTATCCTCAGTTTCGAGCTTCACAAAGTATAGTCCCGGATGGAAGAAAGAAAGATTAAAAGACTCCTTGTTCTCTCCCGTCCAGTTCCGCACCATGATGGTCTTTCCGGTCATATCCAGGATTCTGACATATCTCACGGTTGTCCGGAAAACTTCCACGGTGAGATGATCATGTGTGGGATTCGGATAGATCATCACACGCGGGTCTGCATTCGGATTGTTGATGTCCGAAGCATTCGTCAGAAAAACATTTATCCTGGCGATTGAAGTCAGTTCACCGTCACTGACGAGGAGGAGGAAAGTAATCAGGGTTGTATCCATATCCTCCGGTACCGTAAACGAGGGTGTCATGTTGTATCTGTCATCCAGGACAATCCCCTCGGGGGCAAACCACTCGAAAAGCAATTCATCATTGTCAGGATCAAAGGATGAAGATCCATCCAGATAATAACTGTTTCCACGGATAGCCGTAAAGTCTTTCCCTGCATCCGCCACCGGAGCCTTGTTGACATTTTGAATTTTCCACGAGGCAGATGCGATATGGCTTCCCTGCAATCCGCTGATATACTTATGTATCTTTGTCAAATCAACAGAGATAATATATTCTCCGGGACGAACGCCGGCCGTGTCAAATCCGGTGATACTGTAAAGCGTATCTGCCATCTTCTGTATGGATAACCGGCTGATATCCACCGGAACCCCATTGTTTGTTAAAGAAAACAGACTTTTGTCCGTGGGATTTTCCATGATTTTATCCGAAAGCACCAGCAGGATGGTGTCCGGGTGGAGGATTCCCGGAGTAGCAGGTATTCCCACCCATGATGCATGCATAGCTGTCTGGTCAATATATATTGACGTTTGTGTTGTGCTGAAATTATCATAACGGTTTAGGGCATGTACCTCAATTGTATTTGTTCCGGCCGCCGGGATGCTGACAGGAAAGGAATAAGTACCTGATCCTGGAATCATAGTGTCAGCCAACAATATGAGTGAGCCCGGAATATTCCGGTAGATTTCAATCTTTTGCACGGAAGTATCCGTTATCTCCATGCTAACGGAGAGATTTGTTTCGGAAGTAATGCCGTCTGTATCGGAGCATCCCAGATCGGGAGTAATACGCAGATCCGCTACCTGCCGGGGCAGGTTACGATCCACCGTCCACCGGTATTCTCTGATTTCCATACCGTTCAGGAGGGCACTGTCGCTGACATGGCTCAGATCAACCTTCAGGGTATAGTTTCCCGGATAGTAGGTCAGCATCCTGAATCCTGACAGAAACCAGGCATTTCCCTTCAAAGCATCTATATGTAACTGGGAAAGAGGTTGGCGGGTACCGTCTTTCCAGAGTTCAAGGGCTGACAAATCAAGACCTCTTACCGGTTCGCTGAAAAGGATATTAATGGCTGTGGTATGCTGTGCATCCAGGCCTCCTTCAAACAATCGCGTGAAAGATACAATATCCGGAGGGGTGGTGTCTATATTCCATCCGGTGGTTTGTTGCATGATCCCTTTCTTCCCTTCGACAGTGGCAATATTGGGCAGATCCACCGTTAGAGTGTACTGTCCGTCTTGTGTCATCATGGTTTTCAGCCCGGAAATCCTGAATAGTCTGGCTTCGTTATCCATAAGCGTAATGGTCAGATCCCCCTGGACGGGTTTTCCGTCTTTTGAAAGGATAAAACGGGCAACCTTCATCGTATATACATCAATAGGAAGGTTAAAGCGTACAAGCAGATAATCAAAGGGTGCTGAGCTGCCGCTTTCAGGTATTCCGATAAATTCTTCCACCAAAGGTGCGTTGACAAACTGCGACCAGGAGAGCTGTTTTCCCACTTCTCCGGCAAACCCCTTGTCGTCGGTGATCTCAGCAGTCTGAACCGTAAATACATAATAGCCGTCCCCTCCGGTAAATGGAGAGATATCAACGGAATAGGTTACTGAATCGATGGAAGTAATAGCCATTGCAGTGTCCAGCAAGTTCTCTCCGCCCTGTCGCCGCAGCATCAGATCATGCCAGTCAAAAGTAGCAGGGTCAACAGGTGTACTGAACGTTATGGTCACGCTTGTGACCGGTTCTGACACGACATTCCGGGCAGGTCCTTCCATTCTGAGGACGGATAAGACCCTTGAAGGTTTTTGTTTCCAGGCTACCGTATATTCCTGGGTGCCTGGATCGGCAAAGAAGTCGGTAAAATGAAATTTATGCTCATAAACAGGATCTCTCCCATCGGGCAGCGTAACATGCGTCAGCCACCCGTTTTCCACGGGGATCACCTGCCCGTCATTACGGGTGATGCTTACAATCCCGTAGTTTCCGCGGCCGGGGTCATCGAGCTCTATGTAGTTCCATCCTAATTTTGAGGCCACCACTTTCAGGGTATCTGTGAAGTCAGGCGCTTGAATCCCCCCCTCAAAAACGCCGGCATCGGCACCGGACACATCCAGTGTCACATCCCCCTGTGACAAGTAGATAGCGTCGGGACATTCGTGGATATCCTGGATTTCATTCACCAGAAAATCCTGCATTCCGTCATCTGAACCGCCATACACGCGGATACTTCTGATCAGTTCATGAAGTCGGGCACCGCTTACCATACTCAGATCTGGATTTCCCCGGCTGTCGAGATGAGAGAGTTGCGTTTCGTAATGGACGAAGTGCCCCATCAGGTCGCTGGTAAACCACCATTGGCCCGTGGTAGCTGTCTTAGGAGGTATGTTCCCGAAGTCAATATTGGTAAGACCCAGCTGACGAGGCTGACCGTTGAGGTTAGACCCGGTCAGTTCAAAATGCACAGCCAGTCCCTTTTCATTGTCCACGATCTCGGGCTGGGCCGATTCAATCTGTACCTTTTTAGCTGTTCCGTACCCATTATTTACGACCATGACAGCCAACTCGGCCGGGACAACCGGCTCGACAGGTTGTGTCAGGGGATCATCTCCGAAGATATTTCTTTGCATGAAATAGTGCAAAAACAGGTCGGGGGAAGGATTTACTGCCAGTGTTACAGGCAGGAGATTGCGGGTTACCGTAGTCCCGGTAAACGGATCCACGTAAGAAAAAGAACCCCCGAAAGAATAACTCTGCGGAACTTCCGGGGCTGCGTCCTTTTCCGGGATGAACAATATTGTGACACTTCCTTTTTCTTCCGCCCCCAAGGTGCCGTGGCCGTCAATACCCGTGAGGATATCCATGGCTTTGGTTTCAATCTGGAAAAGGTCATTACAGAGCTCTCCTTGTTCATTCCGTACCTCCAGGTTCAGTTTGATCCCTTCCATACCGGTGGTGGTGTTTCCGTTGAATATGGTCAGGGTTCCTTCAAAAGCCTCCCTTGTCATTACCAGCTTTTGCGAGATTTTGATCGTAACGGAAGCACATACGGCGGTCCGTTTTCCTTCCAGAAATTCCTTATAGTCGTGTTGTGCCTGTAGAAACATATCTTTGACATTTTTATATCCTCTTTTCAGGGAATAATGATATGCGCTGTCGTTCAACTGAACACAGGAATCCAGAACTGTTTTATCCAAGATTCCGGGAAATTCTTCATTGGGAGACAGAATGCCCTGTGACCAGGCATCCATGGTACGGTTCCACCGAAGGACGAAATAATCAATCTCCTGCGGTATGATATCCATCCCCTGCATATCCTGTTTGACACGCATGACCGTTTCAGGATCAAAATGAAGTTTATTGGTAACAACCGAATCAATTGCCCGGGAAAAATCCATAAAACTTTCTTTGTTCTTCCAATCGAGGCCCCCCATAACCTGAGAGATATATGTTTCCCGGGTTGTAAAATGTGTCAGCGCCCAGGCCATATCCAGATAAATTTGTTCCAGGATAGGAGAGACAGCTCCTTTGGTGTATGTTTTACGGGCACTATGAACCCCTTTGCCTCCGGCGCCAAACATTCCGGGAGGTCCTCCCGGAGGGGATCCTCCATTGCCAAAATAGCATGTTAATATAGCGGAACCAATACCTATGGCACATCCTATTGGTGGCGGAGCAAAACAGCCTGCCATATCCACCCAGTCTATACCATCCGTGGCTCCCAAAGCACAGGACAGAGGACCGAAACCTGGAACACAGCCTGCCGTAGCACCGGCCAACGGGATCAGACAGGGATCACAACCGGTAATATGCTCTCCGGTAGCCGGCGGAATATCCCAGCCTACAGGGACTGCCCCGCCGGGTCCGCCAGGGCCTCCCGCAGCTATGGGTCCGCCAAATCCTGCAGGACTGCCGGTACATACACGACCTTCATACTCAAAATATACGTGAATGATATGAATCTGTCTGTCTTGTCCGCATTCAAAAGTATACAAAGCACCTCCTGTGTCTGCACATCTTCCCCCTGATTTTGCTCCGTCACCGGAGTTTTTTTTGTCATCGGTCGCCTGTACGTCAGTCGATTTACCTGTATCTTTCCGTTTCAGAACCACCGGGATTTGGATGGACTGTTGCGCCAGGAGACTCTGCTTCGGGAAATTGAAAACCCATTCATACGCAGGATCGTCTTTTGGGAAAAATACTTCCACATCATCGGCTGTGATCAACCCTTTATTGGTCAGGGTAACCATGAATGAAAAAGTTTCATCTGCCATTAACCGTGGCATGACTTTGGGCATTTCCATAACCAGTACAGGTACGGGAACATTTGTCTCGAAATCCATAACCAGATCAATATCGTATTTATCTTCAATTTCCGTAGGGACCACTTCCCAGGTGTAGGTTATGGCCTGGAAACTTAAAAAGACGGTTTCCGTTTTCACCCTGCCCGGATCGATCATAACGATCTTTTGTGTACCTTCGTGTTTCTCAGCATCAACGGTAATAGCACAAGGGCCTTCCGGCAAACTGTCTATGGTTAAGATACCCGACGCATCGGTAAACCCTTCCGCCAGGGTCTGCCCGCTGAACGGATGACGTACCACAACATGGGCGTTGCCCAGATGAGGGGCTTCTGCTGTAAAGTAAGTGTACTCATCCACGACATCCACCTTCAGGCTTCCTTTGTCTTCGGAAACTACCTCTATCTGAAAAGGAATGGCAAGATCATCTCCGTTGGCAACATGTATGGCAAAATTCCCGGAAACGGGAGTGTTCAGAGGTAATTCACCGGAAGTAAGCATGAGCGACAGCACCATCGTATCCCCGGCAGGGAGTGTGGCGAAGGTATCGGCGCTGACCAATGACATCCACGGAACATCCGGCAGATCAATATTTAGACTGCCTGTCTCTCCCGCTCCGTTATTAATGATCTGAAGATCATATATCCGGGCCTTTCCTTTCGTTACCGTAGCATTGACAGAGGAAGGGCTACTCTCCAGATGACTGTCAAGAGCCTGACAATAATAATACACGGTAAACTCACAAGAAATCCCTTCGGAAGAAACAACCTGCATAGGAAATTCCAGGTAACGGGCTCCTTCGGTTAGCTCCTCTCCACGGACGGTATAGCCGATCCCTGAGGTACCGTTTCCCTGGAGGATATCCAATGTATCGAAAACCAGTTCACACCCATCAGGCAAAGAAGCGGGCTGAAGAGTGACATTGTGAAGCGGCACGAAGCTTCTGTTTTTTATCACAATGGTACCTTCAACAGGAACATCTCTTTTCAGATTCCATATAAAATATTCATCGGAAGCCCTTTCCATGCCCAGTATATCAAAAGAATCCTGGGCTTCGCCTGATAACTCCCCAGGATAACAGGCCCCGACAATATAATGACCCGACTCATAATCGTAGGGATGAAAAGCGGTGGTGAAGTGACCTTCATTATCGGTGGTAACAGACCACACTCTCCTTATACCATTGTTGATAACATATATATCCAACATAGCACCGGCAGCATGATCTCCATTGCGCATCGTGGCCGATCCATATATTGCAACAGGGGCCGGTTTGGAGAAACTTTCTTCCTCTGCCATGGCCGTTCCTGTGTATCCGGGTAGTATAGTCAGCGGCACAGCGGAGGATATGTTGTTTTTATAAACCAGTTCAGATATTTTCAGGCCGGGATTTACTTTTGTCAGCAGATAATATTGTCCCGGTATAGCCGGGGCAGTGGTTACTTCCATCAAATGGGAGGATCCACCGACAGAGACGGGTTCTGAAAAGGTAGCAGTGTAAAACAACGTATCCTTGTCATCAAGACGATCATCTTTCGAGAGATAAAAACCAATTTCCACACCCGTAGGTGCGGTACCATACCCGTTGTTTAGGATTTCCGCCTGTATTTCCAGCGGGTTTTTGGTTATTACCGTATCCGTTGACAAGTGCAGGCCGGATATTTCCAAATCGGGACGGTTGATATCCGTAACATAAACCCAACCGGTGCCAGGAGTGAACCCGGGCGCAGAGGCTCGTAATGTTACCATCTGGCTTCCGTCATCCCTATGATCATCTTCGGTAACAATAGCTACCTGAACGGAAGCTTTCCCAGCGGGTATAACAACCGTGGCCGGCAGTATGAGTTCACCGGTATCTCCGCTGAAAAGAGTGACGGTCAGCGCTGAATCTGTCGAAGTGTTGCGAAAGACACTCATAAACCCTGCATTATCATGCCCTTCTGCCAGGGATGCCGGGTTTACCGTAATGGAAAGAGAAGGACCGTCGTTATCAAGAACGGTGACGGATGATGCAACCATACCTCCGTTATTTTTTGTGGTCATACATCCGCAGGATGACAGATAGATGGCTCCGGAGAGTGTCACACTGCGGTATCCGTCCACCAGATTATTATCAATGACTCCGATATTAAATTGTTTTTGCTTCTCACCTTCTTTTAAAACGACGTAGGATGGAAAATATAGGGCATTGGGTGTGTCGGCGCTGAGGTTGATGCGAATGGGGCAGGTGCTCTCCCCTTCGCGATGGATAATGCCCCATGTGGCATATGGCCCCGCCTCTTCGGAAATGCTGTCTGCAAGTATCTCCATCCCGATGGGCGGAATATCATTATCCAGAATGAAAACGGAGGACTTACCGGCATCTATTTTTCCCGAACGTGCAGTTAGCGTTGCTTCGTTGTTCAACTCGGGAGTGACATCATCCGTTACGATGAGAGGTATCTGCACAGAATAATGGTTTGCAGGTAAGATAACGGAAGAGGGGAATGTCCATTGGGCCGGTTTATCCGTAGAGAGATAAACAGGGATGGTGTCGGGTAAGGCCAGGTTAAGCGTCAGGGTAAGGAGAAGGGTGTCTCCTTCTGTGGCGGTGTCTGAATCAAAAGTTGCTGTCAGGGCCGGAATTTCGTCATCGGTAATATCCAGTGCTGTCAGGAAGGTGTTGAAGCCCATTGCCGAAGCTGCAATGGTGATGTGTCGTTTTCCGTTTAACAACGCATTATCAATAGGGGAGAAATAAAACAGGGCGGAAGAAATATGGGGAGGAATGGTGACAGCGACCGGCAAATCAATGATTCCGGGGAGCGAAGCACGCAGGTTTACGGTCAGCTCGTCTCCTGTGTTGCCGCTGCGGTAAACATAACCGCGTATCTGACCGGAGTAGTCTTCGCTGACTGCAGTGCTTTGCAGCCAGACAGATAATTTGCTCAGAACCGTAATCCGGCTCTCGGAAACCCCCTGGTTGTTGGTTTCTCCACCCGGCATTTCTATGAGACTGTCCGATGGGAACAACGTAACCTGTAATTCCGTCTCTCCTGCAAAAGAGAGCATTGTGGGAAGTACAAAGGTCCGGCTACGGGCAATAACACCACCTTTTTCCAGAGTTTCTGAATAAAGGGATGTTACGCCCAAATCTGTACGAATTCCCGAAAGAGAGAGCAGGGAAACTTTCTCTGTCCATCCTCCGGCGGCATCGGCAGATCCTCCGTTTTCAACGTACCAGGAAACGGTCAGGGTATCTCCCGGTTCAACATCCGCTTTGTCCGCCGTAATGCGACTCACCGAAATATCAGGCAAAGGTTTTGCCTGAACTGTTAACACCAACGGCGAGGGAAGCAGGTTGTTTGTTTCGTCCTTTTCACGGACATTGTTTCTAAAATCTGACCGGATAAAAAGATAATAGGTTCCCGCATATTCTTTTGGAAGCAACAAGGTAATATTTTTGACCATATCGCTGTCCGGCAACAGGGTCTGCGTGTTGATAACCTGATCTGTCAACAGGTCGTCGGAAGAAAGGACCGCATCGGAAGACAGATAAAGGGCATCCTTCCAGTCATTACCGGCCGTAGCCCCTGCTCCGTTGTTGCGCACCGTGTAGGCGACGGCAAAAGGGGTGGCAGAGACTACCGTATCGGGAGCATGTGCCTCCATCACCACCAAATCAGGCAACTCTCTGACGGAAAAAGTATTCATCGTACTCGTGTCTTCTGTACATTGATTAACCGAAGTAACAAACCAATGATAAGTGCTACCGTAGGCCAGGTTGCTCACTACGGAATGGGTACCGTAAATATTATCCCGGTAGGGGCCCGAAGGATATGGATCCCCCTCCTGCCACAGAAAAAGACGATAGAATACAGCATTGTCTGCCGGTTGCCAGTATAAATCCACAGCATCATCTTGATTGGCAGAATCATCTCCGGGGATCAGTCCTGTTGGTTTTCCTACCGTTCCGCAATAAGCATTCAGTAGTCCTGGATGATAGTAGTCGGTAACACTGTCAGCCACGAATGTGGCTTTCTCCGTAATGTCATAGATTTTTTTATTGAAAACATCATAATAACGAAAGGTGAGATGCTCTTCCCTGACAGAGTTGCTGAAAATACGCACCTTGAAAACCATCGTATTGGTGGGAGGAAAAAGTACCGAAGCTGTTTGAGCACCCCGTATCTGACCATCTGCGTAGGCGATCAGGGTACCGTCTTCCAGGTAATCACTGTCGAGTGCCACCCGGTACACATATTCCGCACTATACTCAAAGGATTTGGATAACTGACCGTCGGAGGGAATAGCCGGGAGGCTGAATTGTCCGAAAAGGGTTACGGGAAGCATCAACCATAAGAGTAAAATAAAAGGGGAAACAGTCCATTGTAAAAAGAATCCGGTTTTCATTGGAGGATTCACAAAATGCATTGCCGGGACATATTGGTGTCTTTTCATTACTGAGGATTTTCTTATGTTAGTTAGAGGTTTTCACTACTTTACGTATGATCAGGGCGTTACTGGTTTTCACGGCCACCGTGTAAATGCCCGGAGGGAGCTTATCTACCGGGATGACAATCGTTCCTGTATGAGGTTGTTGCAGGAAAACTTCTTTGCCTGTCAGATTATATAAAGTTACCTGTTCTATGATTGCGGATGAAGAGAGGGTTAAATATCCGGATACGGGATTAGGATAAAGGTATAAGTTACTGACATCCTCTTGTCCCGCGATGCCGGTGGCCGTCTCTGTAGTCAATGCCATGGGCAACATCGGTTTTCCTAAGATCTCATCAGCCCGGAAAGGCACTGTCAGGCAGGTTTCGTATTCTTTTTTTTCCGGATAAGAAATTATGCGAAATGAAATATTCTCTTCGTTCCGGTTTGAGAAACAGGTCAAAATATATACGTACCGGTCCAGGGCAGGGACATATTCTGCTTCGGATATCCCTCTGCATTCCTCTCCTCTGTATGCAAGAAGCAACTCTCCTGCATGAGTAAGGGATTGGCCTTTCCGGGATATTTCCTCTGCAATTATCGTGGAGGAAAACTCATAGCTCCGGGGAGAAAGATTGTAAGAAGCAAGCAACTCTCTGCGTGAATAGATTGTTCTCTTTCCGCTTTTTTGATGAGGTGCAGAAGCCCTGTACAGAAGGTTCCCGGCAGATGTCACATACAGATTATAACCATGCAGGATTCTGAGAGAGTCAATTTCTCCTGCCCAGCCCGAAGAGGGATAATAAACGGCCGAGCCCGTTTCTCCCTTGATCAGGACCTCTCCGGGAGGAATGGATGCCGGCTCCAGGGCTGCGTTGATGTCTTCATCGTTTCTAAGCAGATAAGCAATTTGGTTCCATCCCGGAGTCACGGAAACGGAATTGAGCGATGGATTGATCTCCTTTCCCAAAACCGTGAATATTTCAGGGGTCTGTTTTCTGAACCTGATCATACCATACTCCGGAAAATTCTGAAGGTTTCCAAACCATCCGGTTTGTTCATACCAAACAGACGAGTATTCGGCCGATTTTATATAGTCCATATCGGAAAAGGAGAGTGCGCTGAACAGATTGCTGATATTCATATCCGGTGGTCTGACATTCAGAGAGAGCCAATTCCATCCTTTCAGTAGGGGTCGTTGGGCGGTTCTAAGGGGATTAGACACTTCCACCCGCCACATCCGTGTTGTAAAACCATCTTCGGCAGTTACGGTATAATAAACCGGCAGAGAGAAATCATGCAAAGTGCCTGCGGCCGGTTGTATGGTCGCAGAGCGGGACAAAACAAAGTCAGGACCCAGGGAACGAATGTCATATGCGTAAGGCAGGTAAAGAGTGATAACAGAACCGATAGTATCAATACAGAAAGAATCAAGAGGGCTTAACATCACACTGTCAATGAGATTCTCATGGCTGAGTGAATCCATATTGATTATGGTAACAAGTACTTGGTCAGGCTCAGAGTATTGGGTGCCGTCATACACCACCAGTGAAAAAACGAGGATGGAATCACGGTGTACCAAAGGCGCTGTGAACACTGGCTTTGGTATTGTGTCGGAAGAAAGGATTATTCCGGCCGGAGCTATCCACCGCCATGATACCGGTTTGTTTTCAGGGTCATAGGACAGAGAGCCGTCTAAAGCTGCTTGGGTATTTTCCTGAATCGAAAAATCACCACCGGCAAAAGCAACGGGTTTCTTATCAATCTGTATGCTTGTAATGGTCACGGTGTCGGAAGAAGAAGATACTGAACCGTCATTCACAACCAGGGTAAAACGGTAAGGCGTATTTTCCGTGACCTGCGGCAGGATAAAAGAGGGTTTTGTTCCTGTATTGTTGAACAGAACAATACCGTCGAGGGAAGACCACTGGTAAGACAAAGCGTCGTCGTCGGGATCCCAGGAAGCGGATCCGTCCAGAGAGACGGAGCTGCCTTCGGCATAGCTCATATCCGTGCCTGCGTCCGAGACAGGAGCATGGTTAACCTGCAGCACAGTGATCGTCACCTGGTCGGGGTCGGAGATTTCCGTACCATCACTTACGACCAGCGTAACCGTAAAAACAGTGTTCTCATTGACCAGGGGTGCAGTAAAACGGGGTCGGGAAGAAGTGGTGTCATCCAGGGGGATCCCATCGGGTGCCTGCCAGGCCCAGGTGAGCGAATCACCATCATAATCGAAAGAAGCACTTCCGTCCAAATAACCGGACGTACCTTCCGTGAGGCTGAGATTATCGCCGGCATTGGCAACAGGCCGGTAACTTACCTGGTCAACACGATGAACAGATCCGTTTACGAAGGAAGAAAAAAGAGTGCGTTCATTGGCCGAAAAAGCATTGAAAGTTACGGGACTAACGGCACCCAGAGGGAAGTCGTTCTTTATACGGAAAACCAGGAAACCCAGAAGGCCTGACTCAATTCCCCTTGAAGAAGCTCCGGAAACATGAATCGTGGATCCCAGCAACGAGGACTGTGTGATCACTCCGCTACCATTGCCGGGTGGATCCATGCGAATGAAATCAAGATCGGCGTTGTCAAAGGCAACGGTAAAATCATATCCGTAAACCGCCTTGCCTGATGGCAGAGTAGAGGTAAGCACCGGCACCCGGGTTTCCTGATCTGCCACCCCGTCAGCATTTGCAATAGTAACTTTATTATCGAGGAGGGTAATGGTATTGCCGGTACCTGTAGCTCCGTGAACATCGGTGACCGTTACGGTTATGTTGCCTCCGGACAGGGCCGTCAAAGTCCCCAGTGCATCAATGGTTGCCAGGGATTCATCAGAAATATGATACGTGTAAGGAGGGGTTCCGTTGCTAACGATTATTTGCCGGCTATCGCCCCACATCAGGGTAGCGGAGCCGGGTAACAACACCAGGTCAGGCAGGGCTTTGACCGTAACATAGTAAGTCGTCAGGCCTGGCAGGCCTGATAAGGTCTCATTAAAATGCATCTCCCCGAAACGGATCACCCGATTGCCACTTTTGCCGGCACGGAAGGCAGGATAGCACAGGATCCCGTTGCCGCTGATACCCTGTGATGAGGCAAAGGAGAGTATCATCTTCCCGCTACTGACATTGTTTTCGATCAGGATATTGAAATCCCCCGGCAGGATATCTTCTTCCAGACCTGATAACCCGCTGTCGAAGGACAGCTCGATATGACCTGAGTAAACAACAGTTCCCGGAGCGATGTTAAGCTTTATCGGTAGGAAAAAGGTGTCGGCAGGCCAGACTGTGGATGTCTCCAGGTCTGTACTTATTGCCCTAACATCAAAAACGCCGGAAGTAATCGATATTTCCCCCCTGGCGTCGGTAACCCTGATGCGTGTTTTGCCGGCCCCTGTAGCCCGCACCCTGTTTCCGGACGTGATAACGGCGACGGAAGGGTCTTCCACCGAATATTGATAAGGAGCTGTTCCACCGTTAACGCCCATTTCCGTTTCATCACCGATATACATTTGTTGCTGATCCGGAAAAATATCGGGATAAGACCGGGCGGAAGCATGTATGACAGTATTTTTAAACAGGGCTTCGGGATTTCGTTCATTCAGATAGCTCTCCGCAATATGAAAGCTGATGGAGGCATCCCCCGGGCGCCGGGACACAAACTGAAGATATACCATATCACCGCTTCCTGTCAGCGGCAATGAACCCGCCCCGGCCAGAATGAGTACCCCCTCATGTGTACTGTTCAGGGAAGGTGCTCCCCACGACGAAAGAACACTTCCTGTACCTGCCAGACCGGTAAATTCAAAATAAACGGGAGAATAAGTAAGATAAAAATGATAAGAAACAACAGACCTCCCGGTAAAGACGGAATCTGCCTGTATGGTTACCGTGAATGTGTCTTTTTCAGTGACCGTGGCTCCCGAAAGACTGAATCCAGGAGCACCGCTCTGTGCCATGCACGGAAAACCCCATGCTGTCAGCAGGAGAACGCCGGTAATCAGGATCATATGAAATAATTTATTCATCAACACAGGATTTTATAGAGGCTCCCTTGCAGAATATGGGTCCTCCGGGTTAACTTTACCTTACAACAATTTTCCTGGTAATAATAAAGTCCTGGCCACGAATGGTCACGATATAGAGTCTGAGGGGATTTTGTCTGCCGTTTTTATCAGGCGAGAAAGTGAAATGATTCATCCCTGCAGGAATATTCCGGAGAGTCAGTCCGTTGGTCCTGCGGCCACTGAGATCATAAACCGTGATCACAAGCTCCGGCTGTTTTGACAACAACTCCAAACCAGCTACAATCCGTAAGTCTTTACTGTACAGCTCTATCCTGCGGATACCGGTTTCTTCCAGACCAGTGACGGCATTCTCTGTATTGACTGTAAAACCGCCTGATACTCTTTGCTCTTCCGTTTCGTTGCCCTTTACTTGTTTCAGTGCAATAACCGACGCCTTGATTTCCGGATTTTTTATCCCGAAAGTTAGCATGATCTTATTTTCAGTCAGGTTAAGATCATAGGCGGATGTCAGGGCTATGCGGATACTTCCGTCTTCTTCATTGTAACCTGTGGCACTCATAATGCCGGCAGGCAAATGGTCCGACTTCAAACCGGTAAACGTCAGATGTTCGGAGTTGGTTTCAAATACCAGCTCTAGCGATTTGATGCTTTCCGACGTAGTCAGAGTGACAGGCACTTCGAAATCAGCGCTTTCAGGGAACAACGGACCGGAAGGTATCGTTACGTCAACCGGGTCGCCGATAAGGGCTGATTTCTTCCCTCCCTGGTCAAATCCGGTGATCAGTCCCACGGTATATTGCAGGATCAGGGAGGCATCGTACGCGGAGATACTACCGTCTTTTGACACGTCCGCCACTGCCTGCTGCGAAGCATTCAGGGTTATGTTACCTACGGTATACTGCAGGACCAGGGAGGCATCATAGGGCATTACTTCACCGTTAAGGCTTACATCCCCCGTTACCGGTATGGAGGGATGGGTGATCCATGGATCGAAATCCACGTGGTTGGAGACTCTTTCTCCTGTTCCGTCAGGATTAAGCGTAGGATGCCACGGACCGGTATCGTCATTCCACCAGCAATTTTCTGCATTAATTTCTACCGTCCCTGTTTCATTCCAGATTGCATAACCGTGGGAGGGATCACAGCCTGAAAAATCACAATGGTCAATATCGGGCACAGAAGTATTCCTTATCAGGATCCCCCAGAAATCATCTGTAAACAGGCTATTGTGTATCGTGGGAGAAGCATTATCAAGGGTAATACCTGCACGATTAGAGCTGTGGACATTATCCGAATAATGATACGAAGCATTCTTAATGACGCAATGATCCATGAGACAGGAAACATCGATGGATTCTCCCGGAAAGTAAATTCCTCTCCACCAATGATTATTAGCAGGGAGAGCATCCCCATCCCCATAAGTATCCCCACCGTAGAAATCATCCCTGTCGGAGGTAAAGACAATGGAGCTGTCGGGTGTGCTGCCTCCGTCGGCAATCAAACCGTTGCGGACCGTCAGGTATCCGTTTTGCATGAATTTACAAACCACACCGGGAGATATGGTTAAAACGGCACTGGTGCCAATGGTGTAGCGATTGAAGATATAAGGGATATTGGTTATCCCGGCAAAATTTCTTTTCCCGAGTGTGGCATTCTGGGTGAGTGTTTCATTGTCTTTCACCAGGATACCCCTGCCGGTAGTCCCGCTTAACAGATTGTCACTTTCAACTGATGGGAAAGCCAGGACAGATACCGACATTGGAAAAGGAATATCTTCAAAAGTGCAGAAACGAATGACCGGGGCACTGGCTCCGCTGAGACCAAGAGCATAGTTCTCATTTTTATAAAAAAGGCAGTGTGTGATAACAGGAGAAGCATCCGAAGTGGATATCCCATAGTATCGCGAATACCGGAAGGTTGCATGATCTACGGAACTGTTGTCATCAGACTGATCCCTGAAAATAATGCGGCATCCTTCTTTAGTTACTGATACGGACCCGTTTTGCTCCGTATCTCCCGGCTTACCGAATACATCATCCCGCACGGTGGTAAAAACAACAGGTTTATCAACTGTTCCTGCCACCGTAAGCTTGCCATAGATGTCGAAATAAGCACCGTTATCACTCTTGAAAACCAGGCCGGACGGAATGGTTAACTGGTCATCCACACGTATGTTTTCATTGACCAGGTAGGTGATGGTATCATATCCGGCAAAGCTTCTGACAGGCACCGTACCGCTGACTGCACCTCCGTTCAGGCTGATCCCCACCTGAGCCACATTGGCGATGGTGTTGCCTGAGAAAACGGGATTGGCAAACATATCCATGTGTACCGGAGCTTCACGGAGGTTGTTAAAAGCACACTGCGTAATGTGGGGATTGGCATCTCCATGAATCATCACCCCAAAATTATCCGAGAAATTTACAGTTACCTCCTGCATGTTGAGTTTGCAATCGCTGATGCTGATACCGTTACGTATATATCTCACCTCACAATGAGAGAGCATATTTAAGCTGTCATGTGAATCACCGGCGAATTCCATCCCCGACCATTTATGATTTGTGGGATCGTCGCCTCCGTTGAAGTTGGTATTGCCTGAAACGGAGTTATCATACAGGGATGTAAAAATGATTTTTCCGGTTTCCTCTCCTTGTGCTTTCAACCCTCCGTGAACGACAAGCTTGCCGTAATATTCCCGGAATTTGAACACTGTACCTGGTAACACGGACACGTCAGCATTCGCCGGAACGGTCATGGTATTGTCAATAATATAGGCAAGATTCGTATGACCGGCAAAATCCAGTCCTCCTAAAACGTAAGTCCCTCCCAAAAACTTATCAACATAAACCCCCAGGTATCCGATAGACGAGAAACTATTTCCCAGAAGAACCGGGTTTCCGTCATTCAGCTCGCGCGCCAGGGGAAAGTAGGAAATGTTCTCAAAATAATTATTCAGAATCCGGGCATTACCGGAAAATAAAATGGCCCGGTAGGTATTTCTGATATCACAGTTTTCAAGAATATTATTGTTTCTCAGGGTGATGGAATAATACCCGTCTCCACGTCCTGCATACAGTATCTTCCAGTATTTCAGATGAGAGGGAACTGAACTATTAAGGATAATACGTCCGGAGGTGCTGCCTGAGATAGAAGTTGTTCCATCATTGTAAGTATCACCCGGATTTCCGTAATTATCATCGTTAATATGGGTAAAGACAATGGGGCTTGCAGCTGTTCCAACACCTGTCAGAGGGCCGTTGGCCAAAAGATAATAATTCTTGTTTTTACACTTGATCACAATCCCCGGATCAATGATAAGAGAAGCCGTGTCCTGAACCACCACATTTCCTTCGAGGGTAAAGGTAATGTTATCAAGATTTGCGAAAGACACCTGACGGAGATGGGCGTCATGATACACGGTAGAACCTATAATACCAATGGCCCGGCCTTCGCTGGCGTTAAAATCCACCGAACAGTTGTTGAATGTTGGACCGGCATTCATATCCATATTGATATTCAGTGTCTGTGCCCCTTCATAAGCAGATGGCATGAATTTACTATCGGAAAAAACAGGGAAAGCTTGTCCGGTGACCACCAGGTTGTAACGGTTTCCGGTAAACAGGCAATGCTCAAAAACAGGAGAACTTTTTATTACCTCCACAGCACATCTGGGCAATTCGCTGTTTCTGTTATTGTAATTGGAATATCTGGCACCGGTAAACTTGCAATAAGTCATGATACATGCGGTATCCACTGCTTCCCTGATATTGATCCCCTGCCAGTAATCATAGGAAGGTTCATGGTCGAAGATGACAGAATCGGCAGAGATTCCAAGGGCTTTCAGCTTTCCGTTGACATTGATCCAGGCATCCTTGCTCCCCAGAAAAGAGACACCGGGATACAGATACAGCAACCCACCGGAGGTGATACGCAGCTCGGAATCATAATAATACGGTATGCCCGTATTTTTACAGATAAAATGATTGTTGATATCCCGGAAATTGAGGTAGATATAATCATGATCATTGCCGGTAAGTGTGAGGTTGTCTCCCGTATTCCACTGCCCGTTTCCACTAAAATATACCGGATAGGAACAACCCCTTATGGTGGTTTGTTCCAGATGCAGGGTTCCGTCCGTATATACATTTACTCCGTAACTGCTGAAATTTTCTAACAACGTATTGTTTGCCAGTGTAAGGTTTCCTTTTCTGACACGGATTGATTGTGCATACTCCAGTTGACAATGATCCAGAGAGATGTTGCCGAAATCATTGCCATATTCATATCCGACATACAGTCCGTCCCAGAACCCTTCACTGGTGCTGTTATTGGCAGTGAAGGTGACATCGGTGGCGTCCATTGCGCCATACACCACAATGTATTTCCCATTGTCAAATCTCAGTTCAACACCTGGCTCAACGATCAGGGTAATACCGGCATTCACTGTGATATTATTGGTAACAATGTATGGACTGTTGGCCGCGGTCAGGGTTGTATTGCTGCTAAAGACGCCCCCGATGTTGGTTTGTGCCATCAGGGAAAAAGTAGTGAAAATAAAACCAGTGAAAAGGTAAAACTTTTTCATGGGGATAAGATTTTGAATATTAATTAAAGAATAAACAGATTCCCGGAATTTTAGATGTTCGGTTATTAAAAATATAGTCTTAATATTTTTTCATAATTAATTTCATCGGAAAGAATTTTGATACTTACTATTTCAATATCCTCCGAAATAACCACATGTTCATGATTCGTATTGGATAGCATTTTCTGAAATATGATTGTTTCATCCATGTTCTGTATGGTTAACAACCCTTGTTTGATCACAGATGAAGCCGTAAAATATATCTCATGCCGGCTCGTAAAAATGAGAATATTCGTATCCTCGGTATGATCCCGGAATTTTTTCATTCGGCTAAAGTATGCCGGGGTACTGAGCGTGACAAAAAAAACAGGTAGCATTTAAGTAGCACCCGGAATAAATACAGGTAGCATTCAGGTATCATACAAAATCATAACAGTCATCCTATCTGTCCGGTAGAAAATATAATTGCTGTTTTCAGCAAAAATAGCAGTGCCGAAATATGAGCATATCTATCTTTATAGATTTTTCCCTATCTTTGTTAGCCTTTTTAATTCAACGGAAATCTCATGAAAGGAAAAATTCATACTCTTCTTCTAATTTTTTTTTTCATACAAATTTCTATCTCAGCCAGTACGTCAGTTGACAGTTTAACAAAGGTTCTTCCTCTGTGTGCAGGGGTGGAAAGACTTCACACCCTGGAAGAATTATCGGATTACTACCTCAATAATAATCTGGATAGCTGTATTTTTTATGCAGGATTATTAAAGAAAGAAGCCATTAAGACTCACAATACCGGTTTTGAGGGGGCTGCATATACCTCTCTCGGGTTATGTTCTTATTACAGGGGGAAATATTTTGAGGCTGAAAATTATTTATTAAAAGCAATCCGCTTACAGGAAGAAATAAAGGATTCGGAACGGTTGGCACATTCATATAATGTTCTGTCCGGTATTTATGGGGAAACTGGTCAATATAATAAATCCACCAAGATTTTATACAAAGTCATAAAGTTTTACGAATCGAAAGATGACCGGAAAGGTCTTTTAACCGCTTTTAATAATCTGGGATATTTATATATGAAGCTGGAGGATTATCCCAAAGCAATGGAATATTATCTCAAAGCCATTGATATTATTCACAAAAATCATCCGGATAGAAATAAGGGCTTTTTGTATAGCAACCTGGGAATATGTTATAAAGAGTTCGGTCAGTACGACAGTGCCTATTTCTATTATAAGAAGGCGCTGGAAGAATATAAATCTCACAAAACCCTGAATGCCATTCCTATGCTTTACCAAAGTATTGGAAATTTATACGGATTCAGGCTGGAACAACCGGATTCGGCCTTCTACTATTTTAACAGAGGAATAAGTCTTGCTAAACAATATGATCCCAATTCCCTGATTGAATTGTATTATAGTCTGGGACTATTAAAAGAACGTCAGAAAAAATACCGGGCAAGTATTGACGCTTTTGACAAGTCTCTGGTTGTTGCAGAAAACACAAATGATCTGACCGGCCAGATGCAGGCTCATCTGGAGCTGTTCAGAGTCAATAAAAGTACAAATCGCTTATCAGAGGCTATCAATCATTTTCAAAAATACGATTTTCTGAAAGATTCGATCAACAATAATGAGACCCGGACCACCATTGCAAGACTGGAAGAAAAATATAAAAACGAAAAAAACCAGGTTTACATTGAAAAGCTGAAGGCACAACAAAAAGCCGACAAGAATTTAAAAGCAGCTATGATTCTTGCCATTATATTTTTACTTGCTTTTCTTGGCATTATCCTTTATGGGATTTTTCAACGAAAAAGAAGGAATAAACTTGAAAAAGAATTATTAAGGAAGGAAAAGGAAAAAGTTGATGAGGAATTACGGCATCAAAACAGACAGCTGGCTTCACAAGCCCTGATGATGATGCAAAAAAGCAGGATGTTGAAGTCACTCTATCAATCCTTAAAGGAAGCGCCTACGGAAGCGGAACTTTTACCCAAATTTCTCAACAGCCTCAAACATCAGATTCAAAGCAACATACGATCCGAGAAGGACTGGAAACTTTTCAGGCTTTATTTTGAACAGGTAAATAAAACTTTTTTTCAGAAACTTAAGGCTATAAATCCGGAGCTCACCCAGAACGACTTTCGTCTGGCGGCATTGATAAAACTAAGATTGAACATCAAAGAAGCAGCCACGGTACTTAATCTTTCACCGAACAGTATCAAAGGGGCCCGTCATCGTCTTCGTATCAAACTGGGGTTAAAAGGAGAAGACGATCTGGCAGCGTTTGTTGAAAAAATCAACTGAATCCGGACCAGAATCACGACCTATAGATCACTCCGTATGTTTATAAACCGGATCGTTAATATGCCTGATTCGATATTGGTATTCTTCTATGGGGATCCTGTTCTGCCAGTGCCCTGTGAGGCGGGCAATACCTGTAAAAAGGAAGAATATCAGCAGAATCAGGGCCGCCACCCGGGCGGGAGAGAGAACGCTTTTTTTCTTTCCCGGCAGACTGAGTGATAACGTATCCGGTTCGGGGCACACAGAGACACAGGTCAGGCAGGCTGTGCACTCGTCCGTTTTAACTCTTCTTTTTTCGTGTACTTTGATATTTGCCGGACAGGCTTCGGTACACAGCTTACAATCGGTACATGTATCCGGATTGCGGGTAATCTTTGCCGGGCTAAACAGGCTGAAGAAGCCTAGCAACGCTCCATACGGACAAAGATAACGGCACCAGAAATTCCTGATGAATACCGATAACAGTGCCAGTAGCACAATCACTCCTAAAGAGAAGGCAGAGATATGTGCAAAGAAGAGCAGCATCTTGATATCCGCCACCCGGTTGTAATCGCCATAGATAAAGGCTTTCAGATCCTGAACATTCATCCCCACCAGGATGCCCCAGGCAAAGAAAAGCAATAACAGGTACTTCAAGCTTCGCAAGGGCCAATCGAGCCAGGCCGGCAACATCACATTCCTGCCAAAAATTCTCCGGCCGGTTTTCCACAAATACTCAGACAGGAAGCCCACCGGACAGATCCATGAGCAGAAGCTTTTCTTTATCAACCAGGCTATCCCCAGGAAAGCCAAGAAAAAGACAAGTCCCGCCGGATGAACCGGATTGAAATCACCGGTAAGAATCCAGTATTTCAGGCTCATCAACGAGCTGATTGGCAGAAATGCCTCCACCCCCGGTGGTCGTGACACCTCTGCCCCACCCTGTTGCAAGAAATGCACAAAACGCACAAAGCGCCAACCTGTAAACAGCGTAATCGCCAGAAAAAATAACTGCACCGACAATCGGATCTTTTGACTGGTTTTGTAACCGGATGCCGTCCAACGAAACTCATCGACAAATATTCTTTTCTGTAACATATTTACTTGTTCTTCAATAACATATAGATAACATTTATCCCCAGCACCTTATTCTTTACCGAAGTATCCTCTGCATTGCGTATATCACTCCACCCGTAACTATATTCCAATCCTATACGGAAGACACCCAGGGTAATCCCTCCATCGATTTTAAGCCCCATGTCAAAATTCCGATATTGCTGGGGCAGTGGTCCAAAACCCTTATCGATTGCAAAGCCAGATCCAGTAAGGTTGGTAAATAACCCGTAATCAAAATACGTACCCCCCAAAAAATAAAACCCCTGTCTGAAAAAATTACATTTTAGTATCCATAAGAGAGGCACTTCGAGGTAAAAAAAGGTGGTTTTATCTTTTTCTGAAAGCTGGTAGTCTTCCTTAAAGCCTTTTTCTGCAAAGATCAAACCGGATCCCAATGCAAGTTTCCCGGATAAATTTATTTCTGCGGCCATACCCAAATGAAAGCCCATCTGCCAGTAGATTACTTTATGTATTATCCTTCTCTTTATCAAACTCTTCTCTTGATACGGGCTGAATAAGAGGCCGCTTTCTTTTTTTCAACAGGGTGTTGATATTTGTGATTTGTTTCTCATAAATATTTTCATACCGCACCTGATAATCGTTCATCTCCTTAGCCAGAACATCCAGTCTTTGAATCTGGGAATGGGTAGGACGTCCGAGAAAGTTCACCACCCCGCCATAAACAGCTGCTATCTTTTCCCGAAGCTGTTCTTCGGAGGTAAACATTCCTTCGGCTTTAGTGGCAACCAGTTTACCATGGATATCATTCATTTCCGTGTTTAAGGAGTTTAATTTTTTTCTCAGGCCATGTGGCAGTTTTTGTTTATTCAGGGCTGTCACGGCTTTGATTACATCCGTTACCTGGCGGTCCAGATAAGCCAGATCTTCCAGCATGTTATAAGCTTTCATCAGGGTTTTACGTTGCAGGGACCTGTCTTCTGCACTGTAAGGCAGTTCGGGATCATCCATCAGGGTAAAGGAACCTTCCAGCACCTGATCTTTTTTTACGATTTTCACCCTGTATTCTCCCGGGGGCATTAAAGGACCGTAAAAACCGGCAAAAGAAAGTGTTTTTGAGGTAGGTACGCGGGGTGGTTTCAGCCGGATCCCCATTTGCACCCGGTTGATTCCTTTTCTTTTTCCTGCCGGCAGTTCTTTGATTTTTTTACCGTTCTGATCATAAACTTCAATATGCATATCTCCGAAGATATGTCGTTTTTTCAGGTAATACGTAAGCATGGCCGCTTCGGGAGGATTGGGGCCCGTAAATCCGTCATTGCCGGCAAATTCCTGTGTATAACCCTGGTTTCTCAACACATAAGGACGGGATGGCAGAAAAGCCATGTCCTCATCCAGGATATTCGGGGTCAGAAAACGCAAAGGTGTAATATCGTCAATTATCAGGATCCCACGACCGTGGGTAGCCACCACGAGATCGTTCTCACGTGGTTGAATCACCATATCACGCACCGGCACTTTCGGGAACTTACCGGTAAAACGGGCCCACTCTTTTCCCCCGTTCACTGAAAGATAGAGGCCAGACTCCGTTCCCAGAAATAACAAATCCGGTTCCTGCAGGTCTTCAATGATCTTATGACAATATCCATCCAGCGCCTCATCATGCAAGGATGTCCATGTTTTTCCATAATCTTTGGTTACGAATAAATACGGGGTGTTGTCTCCGGTACGATGGCCATCAAACGTAACATAAGCCGTAGCTTTCCCGAAGCGGCTTGGAGTCACGGAAGAACACCAGGTGTGGTCAGGAAGATCCCGGATGTTGGCGACAACATTCTCCCAGTGTTTTCCTCCGTCGCGGGTAACCTGCAGATTTCCGTCATCGGTGCCCACCCAAATCAGGTTTCTGTCAAGGGGGGATTCCCCTATTGCATAGATGGTACAGTGGTTTTCTGCCGAAGTATTGTCTTTGGTCACTCCTCCCGATTTGTCCTGTTGAAGTTTTTTCGGATCGTTGGTTGTCAGGTCGGGGGAGATACGATCCCAGGAATCTCCTTTATCCCGGGAACGGTAAAGATACTGACTTCCGATAAAAAGAGTGCCACTGGGACCAAACAGAAAAGGAGTGTTCCAGTTAAACCGCAAGGTCCCGGTCTGCTCATCTGCAAAGGGCTTTATATCTTTCATCTCGTATGTCCTGGTGTATATACGGCTGATCTCTCCGCCCTGAGACTGGGAGTATATCACATCCGGGTCATCCGGGTCGGGAAAAGCATAGAAGCCATCGCCACCGCCAATATTTTTCCAATCGGCATTACTGACTCCCCCGGGAGCCTGGGAGGGTCCCATCCAGGAACCGTTGTCCTGCAACCCTCCATATACCCAATACGGATTTCTGTTATCCACTGCAACATGATAAAACTGTGATACGGGCAGGTTATGGACCATTCTCCATGATTTTCCACGGTCGTTGGAGACATAAACTCCGCCGTCTGTCCCCAGGTACATAAACCGGTTATTTGCGGGACTAACCCATAAGGCATGCAGGTCGGAGTGTACTCCTCCACCTCCCATGGACATGAGGTTCCCCCGGTCAAAAGTCTTCCCTCCGTCTTTGCTGGCGCCAAACATCAGGCCGGGTTTATAAACCCGGTTTGTATCCACGGGGTCGGCGAAGATATTTGAAAAATAAAACGGCCGTTCACTCACGGCAGTGGAATTATTCATCATCTTCCAGGACTTTCCTCTGTCATCCGAACGATACAGCGCGGTTTTTTCAGATTCTATCAGAGCATAAATACGATCGGGTTTTACAGGGGATACATCCAGGGCAATGCGTCCCCAGGTTCCTCCGGGCAGGCCAAGTCCTGTAACCTTTGTCCAGGTATCTCCTCCGTCAACAGACTTATACAATCCACTGCCTTTACCACCGGAGCGAAAAGACCAGGGCTGTCTTCTGAAATCCCACATCCCGGCATAAAGAACCTCCGGCTGATCCGGTAAGATAATCAAACCGGAACAACCGGTATTTTCATCTATATACAGAATTTTTTTCCAGGTTTTTCCTCCGTCTTTGGAGCGATAAACTCCCCGCTCAGGGTTTGCATTCCACAGATGACCCAGAGCTGCCACATACAGAATTTGGGAATCCAGAGGATGGATGAGAATGCGGGCAATTCGTTCTGTTTTCTCCAGGCCCAGAAACTCCCAGTCGTCTCCTCCGGAAGTAGTACGGTACAGGCCTTTTCCCACAGACACGCTGTTTCGTGTCCAGGGCTCTCCGGTACCTACATAGATGGTGTCCGGATGTCTCTGATCTATGGTGATCGCACCGATAGACATTACCTGTTTATCAAACACCGGAAAAAAGGTTATGCCTGCATTGAGGCTTTTCCATACACCTCCCGAAGCCGTACCCACGTACACGATACGATCGTCTTTGGCTACGGCATCAATAGCAGCAATACGTCCGCTCATGCGGGCAGGACCGATTCGCCGGGCTTCAATGGCACTGAACGTGTAGGAAGACACACGGGGAGGTTCCTGAGAACTTCCCGGAAAAGAACATACAGAAGCTATTACAGCCACCAGAAAAGGAATAGGCTGTTTCATGGCTTACATTTTTTAATGATGTGAATAAGAGGTTTTGCATATTTTCCGGACATAATATCCGGAAACACTTACTTAACGGGTTTTAAAAAAATCGAATCCGGCAGGTCCTGACCAAAGAGAATTGATTCGATCTCAATCTGTTGCGTCTGGCCTGTTCCCTCCACTTTATTTTCCATGCTCATAGGAATGGTCACTCCGTCGATCGTTTTATAATTACTCATATAGGAATCCACCTTGACCTCATTGCCTCCCTGTTTAGATATGGTAGTTACCTTCACCGGCAGGTTAACATCCGTATCAATATAGTAATACTGAACATCCCCGTTTTTTTTGTCGAGTTTAATCTTGTACACCTCACTCCCTTCCATTTCTTCTTTTCCCATATAGGTAGCCTTATGGCCTTTATCCTTGTAGTGATATAATTCTCCTTCCATATCCGCCTGTTCTTTAGCCTGTTCCAACTGTTCTCCGGCCAGGTCCTGCGGATCCTGACTGATCCAGGGAGCGATCATCCAGCCATGCTCGCCGTCAAAGGCCGTAACCATTTCCTGTCCCTGTATTTCCATTTCCATTCTGAATTTGTTGGGATGTTTGACTTTAATAACCATAGGTAACTTCATGTCCATCTGAGACATATTTCCTTTCATGACAATCGTTTTTTTCTTAGCAAGACGCTCTGTGCCGGAGGCCTTGAAATACTTAGCAAGGATTTCATCTACTGTCTGTGCCTGAAGAAAAGACACAGATAAGAAAACTACTGAGAACAATACGAAAATTTTTTTCATGATTAAGCTTCTATTAATGAATAATGTTATTTCTATCAAAATAAATGCATATGCCAATATTATTTTTCAAATATAAATATTTTTTGGACATAAATAATGATAGCGATTTACTATATCAAAGTAGCATGCCAAATAAAGTAAGAATATACAGCATACCGTATGAAACGGAAACCGGCAAATAATAAAAATTTACGAAAAGAATAACGGACCGACCCTGTTACCATGCAGGTGGCAGAAAAGGGAACAGGGGTCAAAGCAGCAATGATCACCAGTGAAAAACCGTATTTCCGCATCAATGGGATCACTTTATTTAATCTTTTCTCCTCAAGTCTCCTGAAAATTTTTGTACCACCCAGCAAACGACCGAAAAAATAACCCACAATTCCAGCCATATAAGAGATAGATGCCAATATCGCCATTACCTCAATATAACGGGAACTATCACCATAACCTCTGGCCCAGATCATAAATAATTCAGGGGGGATAATCCCGAAAAAGACTTCGGAAAAGGTATATATCAATATCAGCAAAAAAGGACGGTTATAAAAGGGGTTCAGAAAGGTATAGTAATCAAATTCCACCCATTCCAGAAAGATAAAAAACCCCAGGATCAGGGACAGCCATAACACACCTCTGAGCATATTGCCCAGAAAAAAACGGCGGTGTTCTTTTCTGAATATTTCATTGTGCATACGTGCAGTTTCCAGGGAGAACTGGCAAAACTAAAGAAATTTTAATTAAGAGTGGAGGTGTGGCTCATCCTTTTCCGGCCTTCAGCGATATATAGAGCCTACAGAAAGTAGTCTTATCATGATCATTACCATAGTTCGTATTGGTTTATTTATCAAAGGGTTGGGAGTATCAATATTGATACTGTCCAAAAAGTGTGCAAAGTGAGCTTTTTCTTATTATTGTAAAAAAACAAATTAAAAACGAAAAAGAATGAAAAAGAATGAATAAACTACACTTTACACGAGAACAAATTACAGAATTTTAGAAGAAATCGCACAAAAAGAAGGAGGATTAACTGATGAGACTCTCTCCTTGGAATCTTTGATGCGTGCAGCTAGGCCCACAGATGCACATTATTGTTGCTTGGGCGTGTAGCCATGACCAGAAAGGTATATAGCAGGAAAATACCGAAATTAGATTATGAAACAGAAAAATTAATAAGGGAGGAATGCATGGCACATTTACATCCGCATAGATCGGCATGGATGTAGGAAAAAAAGCGGAAGTTTTAAGCTTCCGCTTTTTGACAATAAGATAATCTTCAGAATAAAAAGCTTAATAGCTGTTCTGTACCATATTGGGATTAGCATTAAGCTCTCTTTGCGGGATACTGAATAACCATTTCGGATTGACACTGGGCCTGTCCTGATACATTCCGTCGAGGTAAAGATTTGGATCGGCACCTGATCCTGTCAAATCAAGTACTTCATCATTCCTTAGCATATCGAAATACCTGAACCCTTCCAAAAATAATTCAATCCTTCTTTGCAGCAAAATCTCATTGATAAGTGCCTGGCCTGTATTTGTTGACATAACATAACCAGCATCTCTTGCTGAGACCAGATCATACAGCACGCTTTGAGCCTGGCCATCCAACCCCTGGCGAGCCAGTGCTTCTGCTTCAATCAGATACATTTCTGATGCTCTCATGTGTATTACATCCATTGGAGTAATTGTTGGACCATCTGCTTGCGACAATTTAATGTGCATATAAGGCACCATGTTGTGCCTGGAAGAATTATTTACAATTGTTCGGTATAAGGCCACAGAGTCCTTATAGTCATCCTCACTAGCATATCTTCCAGCATTTTGCCCTTCATCCCAGGCATCGAAAGTGCTTGGGGCATTCGCTAAGATCAGGTCTTTTCTATAATCCGTTGCCGGTATCTGGTCATATAACAAATGGTTCATAAACTTAGGGTTGCTCCTCACCTGCGAACCATTAAAATTATTTGAACAGTAATAAAAGTAAGCCCAATAATAGGATGTTTGATCCTCAATCACTTTTGATCCCCACATCCACTCGGGGTTAGACCAGTTATTAAATCCTGATTTATACTCAGATTCATTCATCAAAGAATATTCCTGACGGGCTTCATGAGCATATGTTGCTGCATTTGCCCAGTCACCAGTCGTTAAATAAACCCTTGCAGCAATACCTTTCGCCACATCGATATTTAAATGTGACAAATCAGCTCTGGGTGAAGCATCGGCAAAATGGGTTATAGCCGTATTCAGATCTTCTTTAATCTGGTCATAAACTTCCTGAACGGTATTTCGACTTTTCCCCTCGTATGGAGGTTCGGTAGCTGTCATAATGGGCACCCCCAAATCCGTTGCCGGGTTTCCGACCATATAGGGTTTACCATAAAGTTGTACCAGGTAAAAATGAGCCCAGGCCCTATAAGTATAACATTGTCCTAAGATATTATGCAAATCGTCTGACATGGGTAGGTTATCACCAGCATTAATTATGTTGTTTACCGATCCGATAATGTTGTAAAAATAGTACCAAAGCCAATCCATATCTGTTGCGGTGGCATTGATATGCCCGGTCCATTGTATATGAGACCTGAACCAGCCATTACCTGTCGTAGAATGCAAGGCATCACTGGCACCGTATTCTCCCAAAGGTATAACATATTGTTGTCCGGCATAGTATCTGATCCTTCCATTCTGACCATATAAAGTCCGGTGGATACCATTAAGTGCAAGCATCATATTTTCAGTGGAACTAAGTACGATATCCGTGGAAATAGCATCAGTAGGAACGGTTTGCAGGAAATCTTTTTTACATGAGCCCAGGCTCAGTATCATTGCAAAGATTACCAGCAACCTTAATATTTTATATTTTGCTTTCATTGTTATATGCTTTTTTATTTAAATTAAATTAAAACTTCAGATTAAGGCCTATAATTACAGACTTGCTTGGATTGTAAGCAAATACGCTTTGTGTTCCTGAGAAGTTATACGTTGGGTTCATTCCTTTTCGGGCCGTAAACATATAAAGGTTCTCGCCCGTGACAAACACACTTAATTTATCCATTCCCCAATCGGTTAGAAGGCGTTTCGGAATATCATAACTTAATGTTACACTTCTTATATTCAGATAATTGGAAGATATGAGAAAAAAGTCCGATGTGGCATATAAATTATCGTTTGCATATTGCAATCTTGGGAAATCCGTAATATCTCCGGGATTTTTCCATGACTTCAAAATATCAGGATGGAATGACTCACCGGGCTTTGCATTCAACATACCCTGGTAAATGCCATCCAGCATTTTTCCGCCAAGCGAATAGGTAAGCAACGCATTCAATGTAAACCCCTTATACGAAAGTGAATTTCCGACAGACCCCTGCAGATCCGGAAAGGCAGACGCTCCAACGTACCCATAGCCCGCATCGTTTTGGTCTTTTGTAAGTACAGGATTGCCATCTGCATCGTAAGACAATTTTGAACCGATTACATTTCCTTCATCATCGGTGATATCTTCCCAGACATGGTATCTGGTAGCACCATCATCAGGATCAACATCGTAATACTTCCTTAACCAGAAATCATAAATGGAATGGCCTTTGGACCATCTCTTAGTTCCGTTAACAAACGGTTTCGGAATAGACGTGATTTCGTTTTTAATGGTTGACCCCAAAAGACTCAAGTTCCATCTGAAACCGTTGGCACGGATAATATCACCATTAACATTGATTTCCAATCCTCTGTTAAACAGAGCCGCAATATTCCGTGGTTGATTTAATAAGCCCATGGAAGAAGGCAATGGCATGTCATACAACAATTCATCAGATTGTCTATTGTACCATTCAATACTACCATTTAACCTGTTAAACAATGAAAAATCCAAAGCTGCATCAAAGGTTCTATTTACCTCCCAGGTTAATGCTGTATTACCAACAGTGCTCCAACGCAGACCTGGACTTGTGGCGTTTGGGTAGGTTTCGTACAGAGCCTGGTAGCCATAAGAACCGATATTGTCATTACCTACTTCTCCGTAAGATGCTCTCACTTTCAGGTTGTCTACCCAATCTACACTATTCATAAATTGTTCTTTGTTTATTCTCCAGCTACCTCCTATAGAAAAGAAATCACCCCATCTGACATCTTCGTGGAAGGCAGAGGACCCATCCCTACGGTATGATCCTTCAATATAGTATTTGTTATCGTAGTTATATTTTAGCCTTCCAAAATATCCTTCGGTTCGTTTATCGGTAGAATAACTTGTGTTGGTTGATGTATTCACAAAGTTATTCAACTCATATATCCCTGTAACAATAAACTGATTTTTAAAGCCCCGCTGGTAGCTATAATTTCTGGAGTAGGCTTCATGTCCGATTAAAATAGAAAAATTATGAACCTCATTAAAGGTTTTTTCATAATTGATTAACTGATTGAAGTTTAGTGATGTTCTGGTGTATCGGGACACATCCATTCTGGCCGTTGGTGCACCATCCCCAATTTTAGGATTCTCATAACCCTTATATTGGCGGTTTTGTATATCTGCACTAGCATTGATCGTAGCAGTTAGCCCCTCTAAAATGGTGAACGTGGCAAAAACTTTATTACCCATATTATTTCTCTTGTATTTATCACTATTCCAGTTCAACTCGGCGATAGCATTTCTCCCCTGGTTAATGGGTCTTGAATATAATCCCCCATCATCATACTGTTTCTGACCTGCTCCATCGAGAATATATTCGCCGGTGGTCTGGTCAACCAGAAAAACAGGGTAAATAGGAGCTGTCATCCTTGCATTTCTAAAAGGGTTGGCATATGTTGCAGAATTTGAAGTACCAATATCGCTATTAACCAAAGTAGCATACATATTTGCCCCTATCTGCAACCATTTTTTAACCGTATAGTCAATATTTAAACGAGTATTCAAACGTTCAAAGTCCGACTTAATGGTATAACCTCTTTCGTCCAGATATCCCAATGAGTAATAATAGCTAGCTTTGGAACTACCTCCTGAAAGGCTTAAATCGTAATTTTGCCGGTATCCTGTTTGTTTGGCAGCCTTATACCAATCCAAATCCGGAAAACCGATCTTTGCATTTGGATTTATTTTTCCATCAGATCCTACAATCTCATCGTTGGGTGTTCCCACGAAAGGATTATACCTTAACTGAGAAAAAATATTTTGATATGCATATGCTCTCGCATCGTCTATTGAGGCATCAGCTCCTGACCAAAACCTTGACTGTGCAAAAGCCTCTGCCTGAAGCTCATAATAATCGAAAGCGTTTACGGAGGGGTAGTAAGGAAGGGCATGGTCAATCAACCCTCCCTGCGCTTTAAGATTCACCTTTATCCCTTCACTGCCTTTTTTCCCTTTTTTTGTGGTAATAATTATGACACCGTTTGCAGCACGTGAACCATAAAGGGCTGTTGACGATGCATCTTTAAGTATTGTAATGGACTCAATATCCGATGGATTTATACTTGAAATACTCCCGGAATATTCAGATCCATCCAAAACGATCAGTGGGTAGGCAGATGTGTTTAAGGTTCCAACCCCACGTATCCGGATATCAGGAGAACTTCCCGGCTGACCCGATCCCGATGTAGTTTGTACACCAGGGGCAGAGCCTGTGATTACTTGGGCAACGGAAGATAACGAACGACTCTCAATGTTCTTTGAGTCAATAACAGCCGCCGAACCCGTTAAAGATTCTCTCTTGATCTTACCGTAAGCAACAACCAACACTTCTTCCAGACCCAAAATGTCCGGTTCAAGGGTTGCATTGATAACAGATCCCGTAATAGGAAGTTCAAGTCTTTTCATGCCAATAAATGAAAAAACAAGATGGGTTGCGTTATCCGGCACTTCCAATGTGTACTCCCCATTTATGTTTGTGGTTGTACCCATCGTCGTTCCTTTTACATAGACGGACACCCCAGGAATGGGCTGGTTATCCTCGGCAGAAATAACCTTACCGCTTACTTGTTTAGTTTGCGCATGTAGTGTCAAACCACCTATTAATAGTAGCAGCATTGACAATAGAAACAATTTTTTTTTCATAGAAATTAAATTTAAGGTTGGGATTAATAAAAATGATTTAAAAATTAAATTAATGTTTTTAAATGTTTTTACTAGACTTCCTATTTCTTAAAATAAAACAAAATAATAAGGAAATTATTTGTTAAAGATTATATCAAACATAGAAAGCAATAGTAATCATTTTATTTTAAAAAAAAAATTTTAATAAAACAAAACTCTATGATGATTCCCCATTTTTTTGCAGCAGGGAGATTCTTTCCCAGATCCTCTGGATCGGGGCATTAAACCTTCTTCTCGTCCGCCATAGCGGAACGCGAAGACGGATTAAAAAACAATGATTATATAAGCAGAAAGAATAAAATCAAATACACACTTTTTTGGACACTACTCCAATATTGGTATAATCACAATACGTCGTATGTTTGCAACATACGACATTTCTTTCCGGGAAAACAAAGAAATTTCTTAAAACAAACTATCCCTAAGACAGCCCGCTCTTGCCAGCCCTGTCGTTAAGGCCTCCGACAAAGGCTACGGCCTGTGCGCAATAGAAGGTTTTTTGAAATCCCTGTTAAGCAAACCGGATTTATTTTGGATGACTGCTTCTTTGCTCATTCTGCTTGTACAGATATCATCCATTTTCTTTATCTTTACATCATGTCCAGTTATTTACCACAGGCAGGCCGCAGAAAGTTTTTCAAGGTTCTCGGAGGGATTCTTGCCGCACCATTCCTTGTCGTCGCCGGAATGGCGATAAAAAAAACGGAACAAAACCAGGGCAAAAGCCGGATCATTTTGCCGGCCATCCCTGAAGGAATATCTTTTCATGGAGCTGTAATCACCATACGGACGGGTAAAAAAGTACGCGTACTTTCCTCCAGTTGCACACACCTGGGATGCCGTATCCAGTCGACCCGGGAAGGACACTTACAATGTCCCTGCCACGGATCCGAGTTTTCCGGCGACGGGTCCGTTCTCAAAGGACCTGCTGACAGGCCCCTGACATCGCTCCATTACAAGACCGACCCTGTCAGCGGACAGTTTACTATTTATCTGAACCGTAACGTATGAGTCTGTTCAGAAAGACATTCCGGTATCTCCTGTTTGATACCTACGGAGCTTTTTCCATGGCTCTGTTGGTCATTTGCATCCTTTCAGGGATCATTTTGGCCATCCCGTTTAATGTATCGGCACCCCATGATTCGGTCATCCGGATTATGCTGTACAATCCCCCTGCAGCATGGTTAAGGAATTTGCACTACTGGAGTGCACAACTGTTTCTTGTTTTTTTCATCCTGCATCTGTGGGAACAGTTCAGCCAGTGGGGAGAACAACGAGTCGGACGGGGCCTGTGGTTTGTCCTGGTTGTAGCCATTCTTTTTGTTTTTTTTGCCATGCTGAGCGGATTTATCCTGAAAGGGGATGCCGACAGCCTGCAGGCCCGCAGAATCCTGCATGAACTGTTGACCAAAATCCCGGTGGCAGGCAAGCTTCTTGCCTGGTTTTTTCTGGGCCGTGAACCCGGATTTCAGATCATTTATGTCCAGCACATTGCCGTTGCCACCCTTTTTCTGGTAGTTATCACTTACGAACATGCCCACACCCTGTGGGCCAGGCATGACACTTTTCTCGTAATGCTCCTGATTACGGGAGTAACAGCTTTGCTCTTCAATGCTCCGCTGCATGATCCCCACGATCCGGTTCTGAAAGGACCTTGGTATTTTAATGGTTTACAGGAGATTCTTCACTGGATGAGTAATCCTGGATGGTCTGTTTTATTAGTAGTTTTAATCCTCATGCTTATCTGGTTTCTGCCTTATCTGAAGGCATACCAGGAAAAATACGTTAAAAAAATACTTGCCGGATCATTATTTATTTATTTACTGCTTACATTGATGGGATATTATTTCAGGGGAGAAGCGTGGCAATGGGTGATTCCCTGGCGGCAACAGGACAGGCACAGCGGACAGGTAAAAGCCGGTGCCGGACTGGCACGTACTCTGTTTCTCCGGAATGACTTAAGCTTTCAGGACACCCTCCCTGCCAGCGGGAAGGAAGGATGTATTTCCTGTCATGCCCATACGCAAGGATTGTCCCCTGCGCATGACCCTCTCTCCATCGGTTGCTCATCCTGTCATCTGGGCAACCCCTACACTACTGATAAAAAAGATGCTCACAAAGGCATGGTACTTATCCCGGGAAACCTTAGCGAGGCCCGACTTACTTGCGGCACTACCGATTGTCACCCCGATATTTCAGATCGTATCCGGAACACCTTAATGAGTTCACTCAGCGGCATGATCGGCGTGGACAAGTTTGTTTTTAACGAACACCCTAACCCGGACGGGCACTATCATGTAAGAGATCTTCAAGATAAGAAAGCTTTGTCTGCCTCCGAGACCCATTTAAAAAATCTCTGCGTTTCCTGTCATCTCGGAAATACACGCTCCCGGCCGGAAGTCCTTACAGATGAAAGCCGCGGTGGAGGTTGCAGTGCCTGCCATCTTAATCATAACAACAGAACACTGTCAGAATGGTCGTCCTATCTGGCAGGCAACAAGACAGATACTCTCCTGCCCCACCATCATCCCTCCCTTTCGCTCCGCATCACCAACGAACATTGTTTTGGTTGCCACAGCCGCTCGGGGCGTATCTCCCCCAATTATGAAGGATGGCACGAAACCTTTCTGGCGCATGAGCAGATCCCGGACACAGGCCGCTTCCGCACCCTCCATGACGGCAGGGTCTTTACCTATGTCTCTGAGGACATTCACCACCACAATGGGATGGATTGCATTGACTGTCACACATCCTATGAGCTGATGGGCAATGGGAAAGAATACCGGCATGAAGAGCGACAGGTAACCGTACGTTGTGAAGATTGCCATACGAATAAAACCCATAACTGGATCAGTCGCCGGGATCTGGATAAAGAGAACCGTCTGATTGCCGAACTTCGTAAACTTAAAGCCGATTCTTTCCCTGAGGGTATTGTCTCCGGCAATCCACTGCTGAATGTCCGATCAGACAGCAATAAAAGATTACTCCTCCATACCAAACTTACAGGAAAAGACTTGCCTATGCTTCCGCCCGTTGCAGCCTGCACGCGTAAGGAAGCACATCAGGCAGTCTCCTGCACTGCCTGTCACACGACCTGGGCTCCTTCCTGCATCGGCTGTCACAATCAGTGGGAGCCCAACGCCAGGGGATATGATATGCTTCACGACAACCAGCCTGTCCTGAGGTCGTGGGTTGAATATGCCGGGATCATGTCTGCAGCCCCCCCCGCATTGGGTGTATCCACTGACACAACCTCCTCGGGGGATCTCCGGAAAGAAGTGCTTCCTGCCATCCCGGGCATGATCCTGACCATAGACATGCATAGTTTTAATCCTACCTCTCATGACAGCCTGATTTTTCACCGTTTATTTGCCCCTGCCCAGCCACATACCATCAGTGCCAAAGGACGCCATTGTAAATCATGCCACAACAGTCCTCAGGCACTGGGCTTCGGCAAAGGATCATTAACCTATGTCGTATCCGGAAGATATGGTCACTGGAAATTTACCTCCGACTATGTCACCCGGCCGGAAGACGGTCTGCCGGAAGATGCCTGGACCGGCTTTTTGCAGGAAAGGGATGGTCCGGTTTCTACCCGTAGTAACTTCAGGCCGTTCAACATACAGGAACAGCAAAAGATCCTGACTGTAGGAGCCTGCCTGACCTGCCATCCCGAAAACTCGAAAGTAATGCAGAAAAGTCTGACCCGGTATCAGAAAGAACTGAGCCATCTCAGTCCCAACTGCATTTTACCGGATTGGAACGATGTTCGTACATTGCCCAAAGATGAATAAATTTCCCACCTCTCCTCAGGGAGAAGTATAAACGGCACATAGGGATAATCTTCGGATAAGTAAGGTTCTTTTCATCAACCCATCCCTCATCAGTCAAGCCAGGGATCATGATTCGTATTGGTATCGGAAAAGATATCGAGGTTGGTAAATTTCAGGATGGTTTCCAGGAAACGGGCTCTTTCGCGCGCCTCCCTGTATTCCGGATGTATCTCTATGATTCGGTGCAGATCATTCAGTGCCTCTCCAAAACGACCTACCTGCTGTAACAGAGCGGCACGTTTGTAAAGCAGGGTTAAATCATCCGGGCTGTTTTTCAGTTTCCGTGTAATCTGCTCAATCTCTTTTTCCGGTGGCCATTGTTGTTCCATATTTCAGTCTTCAAACCGGTACACATCGCCGGATCTCACAAAGTTATTTTTATAATATGCATAAAAGCGAGCCAGGGCAGGCAGTTCGGTACAATGGGAGGGGAAAGCATTTTCCACACCCATCCTGATAAAGCAATCCACAACACCCTTTGTCTGCCTGTCATCCTCTTTCAGATGAAATCCACCCATGGCAGCTACGATTCTCTTGTCTCCGGTAATTTTCATAGCATGGGTTATGGTATTGCAGATACCGGCATGTCCACAACCGGTTACTATAATCAATCCCTTTGAGGTTGATATGGCAATGCCGCTGTCATCCGGCATAAAATCATCTGCACCGTCTTCTTTCTCAAAAGAGGTTTTCTTCGATTCAAAATCATTCAATCTGGGGATCTCCCCCAGAAAAAAAATATCTTCCATCACCTGCAACGGTTCCCTGGTCTCCAGAAGCTCAAATCTGCTAACAGCCTCCTCCCGGGACAGAGGCAAACCAATATATGCATGGTCTCCCTTGTGGTATTTTCCTGCAAATGCTTCAGGGTGGCAGATCAGTTTGCGTTTTTTTTCCCCTTCCCTTCCCAGGTGTATCAACCCGTTGCCATGATCATAATGCCCGTGACTTAACACAATTGTATGCACATCTTCCAGATCAATATTCATTTTCCGGGCATTCCTGAGGATAATATCCGAGGGTCCGGTATCAAACAGTATCCTCTCCCCGTCCTTTTCTATTAGCCAGGAAAGGCCATGTTCGGAACCGAGGTTTCCGGAGGGACGGTTATCATTTAAAATAGTTATTGTAATCATAAACAGCTAAAGTTAAATAATAATCTTCTGCCATTATGCCATACAGTACGAAAAATAATCTTGCCAACGTTCAGATCGAAAAGAGTCACTTCGTGACGAAATTATTATCACGCTCATGCCTTTCGCATACAAAACAAAATCATTTCCATCCATTTCGCAGCTGCAGGCAGCTCATTTCGCGGATCCGCCCGGATAACTCCGGTCGGATGACTCCGGATGTGCATAGTTCGCTTATTTCTTTTTATCACACCATCAAATCTTTTTTCAGTTTCCGCATATAGAACTTATGGCCGTTGAATTCGGTTTCCATGATCTTTTCCTCGTCCATAAGTTTTTTGATCACTTCCCACCCTTTGCCGGCTTTGTGCAACATTTCTTCCACAGCCTCTTTGCGCATAGGGTGCACGGCAGCAATGCTGAGGACATCCTCTTCCACGTTCCCTGTATAGGCAAAAGCATTTCCTTCATAGCCCAGGATCAGCTCCACGTTCTGCACATGCTGAATATATTGCTGATAAGCAAAATTGATAGCTTCTTCCTCTGCGGGCATAGCTTTTGAGACAGCAGGAGGACGAGTCGGGATGCCTATGAAAGCCGTATGAGGAGCCACCCTCTCCAGGCATTCGGCGGTCATCATAATCGATTTCTTGTCATCGTTATATCCTTTCACCAGCATGGTCTCTGTCATGAGCGTTCCCTGATATTCCGAAGCAAACTGTAATATACCCTGCCTGATCCGGTTCAGGTCCAGGTTTTTATGGGGACGGTCCGTTTTTTTCCATTCTTCAGGCAGTACGCTGTCCACCTTTACCGACACCCAGTCGGCAGCAACCAGGTCTTCCCGCACATCTTCACGCCATAACAGACTGCTATTGGTAATAACGGCAATTTTTATACCTGTATCCTTCAACATCCTGATTTCTTTTCCCAGATTGATGTCCAAGGTAGGTTCTCCGTCCGGCACAAAGGTCAGATAGTCAATCTTTCCCCCCATTGCCTGTACCTGTTGTATTTTTTCTTTCACTTCGGCCACCAGTTCTTCCGGTTCGAAATAATGTTTTCTTTCCGTATCCATCACAATGGCTTTGCCCAACTGGCAATAGACACAGGAATAGGAACATATTTTGGGAGGTATATTATTGATTCCCAGGCTCTGTCCCAATCTTCTCGAAGGAATCGGTCCAAATGCTTTCATTTTCTTTCTTTTATAAGGTTAATCCCAGGTTATATCCGTCACGGATAGCATCGTACGCTTTACCCACTTCTTTGGCATCCCCGATCACATAGGTTTTGATCTTATCTCTGATTTTATCGAAAAGAGGATTATAGCTCTTCATTCCCGTAGTCAAAACGATATGGTCCACGTCCTCCAGGGTTGTTTCTTCGGCACCTTCCAGCTTCACACTCTTTCCATCAATCTCTACCACTTTTGTAGAGGTATATATCTCCACGCCCTTTTCTTTCAGTTTTTTCAGGGTTAGGGTTTTTTCTATCATCTCCATTCCCCGGGCAATTTCTTCCATCATCTCCACAATAACCACCTTATTGTTTTGTTCCACCAGTTTACTGGCCACTTCTATGCCGATCAATCCTCCTCCTATGATAAGTACGTTTTTGTTTTCCGGAAGATGTTCTTCATGAAGAAATTCCGTCCAGAAATATTTTTTCAAACCCTTGATCGGAGGGATCGCAGGAACAGCGCCAGTGGCCAGAACAACCCCGTCGTAATTCGCAGCCAGGAGTTTTTTAAGGGTTGCTTCTTCATAGATAACAGAAATATTCTCTACCTCTAACTGGTTTTTATAGAAATCAATAATTTTTTTAAGGTTTTCTTTTTTAGGAGGCAAATAAGCAAGATTAAACTGTCCACCCAGTTCATTTTTTTCATACATTACCACTTCATGACCACGTTCATTCAAGGTAAGAGCAGCTTCCATGCCAGCCAGGCCTCCACCCACCACAGCATATTTCTTTTTCACCGGGGCTTTGATCAGTTCAGGATAAGATTCTCCGGCCATTGGATTGACAACACAATGCAGGCCTTTCCCGGCGCGGACACCTCCGAGACATCCTTCGGCACAGGCCAGACAGGGACGTATCTGTCCCTCCACTTCTCTCAGGTACTTTCCTACAAACAGGGGATCAGCCACCAGTGCGCGCCCGATGGCAAAATAATGTGCCCCAAAATTCTTTTTCAACATCTCAATATCTTCTGCTGAATTGATCCTGCCAACGAAAATCGTCGGGATATCAACTTTCTCCTGTATCGTTTTGGCAAACTCCCAGGTTTTGCCTTTAGGCACGAACATATGCTGAAAAAACCATGGGGGTGTGGAACAAACGGTCCCTGCCGACACATGGATCGCCTCCACTCCTTTTTCTTTCAGCCTCTTTGAGAATTCAATCATCTCAGACAAATGGATGCCATCAGGAATCATATCATCACCACTGATGCGAACGATCACAGGCAATGATACGGCACTTTTTACCACTTCCAGCACTTCCAGGGGAAAGCGCATCCTGTTTTCCAGTGAACCTCCGTATTCATCGGTGCGATCATTCACTTTGGGCGAGAGAAATTGTGCTAAAAGATAACCATGCCCGAATTGTAATTCGATAATATCAAATCCCGTCTTTTCAGCTCTGATAGCTGCTTGTGTAAATAATCCTATCACTTTGAAAAAATCTTGCTTTTCCATCCTGCGCGGTATAGCTCCGCCGTTCTCACAAGGCTGATCAGAAGAAGATATATGATAATTTCCGGGTATTTTCGGATTGGCCATTCGGCCGGGATGATTCAAATGGGCTATCACCGCTGCACCATCTTCATGAATATGATCCACCAGACGCTGTAAACCCTCTATCTTATCATCACTGTCTATTCCGAGTTGGGTTGGAATCTCCCGTAACCCTGCATCCATATACAAGGGTTCGAGCGTGATTGCCCCGATATATCCGGAACGCTCCTGGTAAAAATCCACATGTTTATGCGTTATTTTCCCGTCACCAAAACTATACCCCAACTTGATGGGGGCCATAATAAAAGGGTTTCTTAGGTTTAACATAGTTTTAACTTATAAATTTAGAGTTTAGGATTTAGGGTTCATAATAATTTAAAAAATCGAAGCAAGTTATAAAATTATTTTTTCTTTACGGCTGAACAATTCAGTTTTGCAGCAAAGACCAAGCCTGCCAGAATCAACCCGGCCAATACCAGAAAGACGGCTTTGTAACCAAACCATACGATAAACATACCGGAGAATATCGGAAGCAGGGATGCCAGGATATTTCCTGCGCCGGTAATACCGGCAAAAAAAGTCCGGTTTTCCTCGTTGGATATTTCTATCAGTATCCCGTTAATAGCAATCTTATATAACCCCAGAAAAATACCGGACACCACAAAAAGGTATTGATACCATGCAGCATTGTGAATCAAGACCAGGGAAAGTACCGGCAGGCTCGCTCCGAGCAACACACTCAGCATAAGCACCCATTTGTAGGAATATTTCTTATGGATAAAGAAAAGCAGAGTGCCGGGGATCAGCATTCCAAACACTTTTAACAATAATATATTCCCAACCAATCCGGCCGAAATGCCGAAATGATCTTTTGCCATCATCACCATAAACGGGGTAAAAGTAATGGCAAGGCCTGTCGTATTCAGAATAAAAAGATAATTGACCAGATTGGGATATTTTCTGAGTTCCGGTCCGATGCGTTTGAGAAATGAAAAGAAAGGATCCCTGCTTTTGGGAGGGGATTTAACCTCCCTGACGTTGATAAATCCAAAAGAGGCAATCAGCAACAATCCTGAAGCCAGGGCAAAGCTGATCGCATAATTAACCGGGAAGTCATGACCTTTCAGCACATGTCTTACGGCAAAAGCCGAAATCAAAATCCCGAGGCTGTTGACAATCTGGCGTACGGAGAAGAATTTCCTGCGATCACTGGCAAGGATAGACTTTCCCAGAATATCAATATACGGCACATTGGCCAGCGAGCCACTGACCGAGAAAAGAGTCATGACAAAAAAGATCATCCCGATAAGCAGAGCCGGCGTTAAATGAGCCGAAAAATAGAGTGCTAAAGCTAAGAAGAAAAGGGAAAAAATGCGCAGAAATATGCCCAGAATCATGAATTTTTTCTTATACGCAAGTGGCTCGAAGAGACCGGCAAAGAGCAATTGAAACAATCGCGACACCCCCAGCATGATCGCGGTAAGGATCCCCACCGCGAAAGGACCTCCACCCGACTTGATCAAAACGGCAGGAATCACGGTATCGGTATCCATAAAATTAACAGCCAGTGCAAAGAAACCGGCATGCCAAACATATGACCGGAAATTGATCCCGGATTTCTGTGAAGTCAGCTCAGCCATAACAACATAATATCATACGGTTAGCACAAGATGCTTTCTTTCACCGGGCGGGAGATCTAATTGTCTGACCAGATCCGGAAAATACATTTGGCAAAGCGAGATTCCTTCCTGCAGGGTTTCCGCATTACGAATCACCACAGGCAGGACATACTGACGTATAATCACAATATTGGGACCAAACTGCCGGGACAGGAAAACATCAACTTTTCTTTCTCTGAAATGTTCGAGGATATTCCGCGCTTTGGCACCCTCCCCATGATCATGCCGGTGATGATGCCTCCCTTCTCCGGGATGGTCATGTTCTCCGGCAACCCGATTGGGAATGGACTCCACATGCTCCCATTGGCCGGGACCAATCTTATAAATCATAAAATACCGTGCTTCTCCAAAATGATCTTCGATCAATTTTTCCTGATCATTTGTGGCACAAGCAATCAGGATTGAAATTCTATTCATTTTGAATTTTTTTGCTGCGTATTACCACAAAACTACCCTCTCCGTAACCCGGCACAAAATCCTGAACGGTTTTCACCTGATCCAGACTTCCGAATATCGTTTGAACGGTGTTGTCCGGTTGCAAACCGGCTTTTTTTAAAGCTATCATCATTTCCTGCGTTGAGAAAAAGGTTGCCTCTTTGTAAAAAAGACTCTTTTCCTTCATCCGGAGATATTCTTTTCCAACCGGGCTGTTTTTATCCACAAAGGCAAGGACAAAAACGCCATGGTCCTTCAATACCCGCGCAGCCTCCTGCAGCGAACGATCCACATTGTCCACAAAGCAAATGGTAGTCACCATCAGTGCATAGTCAAATGAGTGATCCGGAAAAGGGATGTTTTCTGCCACCCCTTCTTTCACGTTGATTCCTCTTTCCAGAGCTTTGTTGATCATCCCGGCGGAGGGATCGATACCTGTTTTTATGCCCAGGGGCTGAGCAAACAAACCGCTCCCCACTCCTATCTCCAGGCCTTCTCCCTGCTGTGGCAATACATGCCGGATGGCCTTCAGTTCCGACGCATATACATAACGGTTTACCACAAACCACTCTTCGTAGAGATCGAGATGCTTGTCAAAAGGTTCGGTTTTGGGCATGGTTAAATTAGAAATTGTTTATTACTGGGTACTGGGTTACTGGTTACTGGTTACGGACTCTTAGCTCTTAGCTCTTGGCTCTTAGCTCTTAGCTCTTAGCTCTTTTTTTATATGCAGTAAGCATCCGGGCATATCTTCCGGCCAGTTTGTATTCTTCGAAACGGGTAAAACCCGCTTCTTTTAGGATTTTTTTCCAATCGCGCCCAATGTAATCAAATGCATACTTACACTCTATTTTTTTAAAAATAAACCGGGCATAGAAAGGAGCTTTGTGAAGATCAAATTCTCCGTAATCCAGGATATGAAACG
>JAGGWN010000109.1 GCA_021157415.1 Bacteroidales bacterium
AAATCTGGGTTTGTTTTAAAAGGAAATTTTTTTGAAAGTTTACTTGTAAATGGTAGATATTCAGATAATAATAAACATTCGAAGCGATAATAATGACAATGACCAGCGGTATTAGAATGTATATTTTTTTCATTTCCGGAATCCGAGAGGTATCTTTTTAAATAAGCCTCTAATATAAAAAAAAAGACAGTTCTTTTATCTGTATTTTTTTCCTTCATCAAAATACAAATCGAGGTAACTGTTATATCTCGATTCGGCGATCAACCCTTTTTCCACGGCTTCTCTCACGGCACAACCCGGTTCATGAGTGTGTGTACAGTTGTAATAGTTGCAATCTTTTGCCATTTTGAAGATCTCCGGGAAAAAATGATAGATTTCATTTTTATCAGTATCCACCAGCCCGAAGCCTCTGATTCCGGGGGTATCTATAATATGTCCACCGAAACTTAAAGGAAACATTTGCGCATAAGTGGTTGTGTGTTTTCCGGTTTGATGTGACCGGGATACCGGCCTTATCTTGAGGTTCAGGGAGGGTTCGAGTGCATTGATAAGAGATGTTTTTCCTACCCCCGAGTTTCCTGAAAGCAGGGTGGTACGGTTTATCAAAAGTTCTTTAACTTTTTCCAGATTCTTTCGTCGGGGCACGGAAGTGTGCAAGACTTTGTATCCAATATTTTCATAGATATCCGTCAATTTTTTCAGTTCATGGCTTTCTTTTTCCCCATACAAATCTGTCTTGTTAAAGATAAGGATTACCGGAATACGGTAAGCTTCTGCCGCTACCAGAAAACGGTCGATGAAGGGGAAAAGGGTTTTGGGTTTTACCAGAGAGGCGATCAGAAAAGCCTGATCAATATTGGCTGCGACAATTTGTGCTTCATAGGATAAATTAGTTGATTTTCGTATGATATAATTTTTTCGTTTCCGGACATGGGTAATCAGTCCCGTTTCCCCCGAAGAATCCGGTTCGAAAGTGACATAATCCCCTACTACTACCGGATTAGAGAGGCGGATTCCTCTAATCCGGAAATTCCCCTTGACGGCGCAGCGGAATTTTCTGTGATCTTCCGTTTCAACAATGTACCAGCGTCCGGTAGCTTTTGTAACTCTTCCTGTTTCCACCCTAAGAAGTTTCCACAAAGGTAGGTATTTTGTTGAGCCTTTGTGACGGGAACAGGAATAAGTCCGGAAATATTTGACAGGATGTTATCAGAAAGGAAGGCTGCCTGTTATTTGCACGAGGATGATGATCAATACCATGGCAAAAGGATATACGGTAGCATAAGCAATCTGTGGGGCGTTGGATCCGGTCAGGGAATCTACGGCAGCCAGTCCGGGAGTGCTGGTCATGCCTCCGGTCAGGGTCCCCATAAGTTTTAGCGGGTTGATTTGGAAAAGCCGTTGTCCGGCCCAGGCTCCTGTAATCATCGGCAACAGGGTGATGGCTGCTCCGATAAAAAACAGCTTAAAGCCATATTGCTGGAAAGTGGCAGAAAGATGCTGTCCTGCGTGTGTCCCCACGGTGGCCAGGAAAAGCAGCAATCCGAGTTGTTTTAGCAGTTGTGTGGCAGCACCCGACATCGTCCAAATCACAGGGCCTGTTTTTCCGATGCCTGACAGGATCATGGCGGTAATTAATATCCCTCCCGTAAGGCCCAGACGAAAAGTGAAATTACCGCTAAAGCCGATGCTTATTTTTCCCAGCAAGACTCCCAGCACGATACCTGCCGCAACAGGGAAAAAATCTGTGTCCGAAAGCTTTTTATCTTCGTTTCCCAACAAATACATTATGTTTTTCATCTGACTCCGGGAACAGGCCACAATCAGTTTATCCCCGAACCGGATATGAGTGTCCGGGGAAGGGACAATGTCAATACCGCTTCTCCGGATCCGTGTTACCGTAGCATGAAAGTGATGCCACAGATTTAGTTCTGCCAGGGTTTTGTTGATAACCTTTTTGTTGGTGACCAGTACGGAGCGGACTTCATAGTCTTTTCCGAGAGGGATTTCTTTTTCTGTCGGGGGGCCGATCAACAGGCGGAATTTCTCCAATGATTCGGCCGACCCTACTGCCCGAATAATGTCTCCTTTCTCTAGGTGAGTATCTACACCGGGCGTTATGGCCGTTTTCCCTTTTAATACGCGGGAAATATTGGCCCCGGTCATAGAACGGATTTTTAATTCTCCAATGGATTTTCCAAGGACGCTCTCGTTTTCTACTACAAAATTCTGACGAAGCACTTCCGGGTATTGCTCCCTTTTTTCATCTTCCAGCGCCTGTTCTGCTTTTTTAAGATCTATCTTAAAAATAACGGGGTAAAGACGGACGAAAAGGATCACTCCTAAAACGCCGAAGGGATATGCAATACCGTATCCGATGGAAGCCAGGGGAGAGTGTGTGGCATCAATAGCTGCTGCAAGACCGGGGGTGCTGGTGAGGGCTCCGGTAAACAAACCCACGGACAGGCGATAATCAATTCCCAGTCCCCACCCCAGAAGAATCGCTGTAAGCCACCCGGTAATAACCAGTACAAGTGTAGTAAGTATCAATTGTTTCCCCTGTTTCCGGAAAGAAAAGAAAAACCCCGGTCCTGCCTGTAACCCAATTGTAAATATGAACAGTACCAGGCCGATATATTGAAAATCCTTCGGAACCAAAATTCCGTAATGGCCAAAAAACAGGGCCACAAAAATGACTGCCGAAGCATCCAGGGAAATACCTTTAATTTTGATATTCCCTAAAATAAAACCAAGCGCAATGATCAGAAACAATACAAAATAACTTTGCGTCAGCAAGTCCATGGTGCAATGTTTTGGGTTGACAAAAATAATCATTGTCTGATTATTAAAAAGATAAGAAAAGTCATGTTTGAAGCTTTTCAGCATTTTATGATTTGATTTGAGCCAGGGGGACATTCTTTTCAGTGGGCTCCGTAACCCGGCCTCTTGTCAGACAGGGGGAAAAATTGTACTTTTATATTTGGGGAAATTGGAAATAACTGGTTTTTTCATGGAGGTACGTATTGTCTCTTTATCGGCCTGGGGAACGCAGGTGCTTTTAGACCTGGAACTGGATCTTTGGATCGCAGGGTGCTCTCATGATGCACTTATTGTCAGCGATGAAATACAAAATATTCCGGTGATAACGACTCCTGAAAGAGATATCGTTTCACCAGATAAGTTTATACATTCCCATCCTACAATGACAGAAATCCTGCTGTCTCCGTGGAATGTGAAGATGGATCTTCTCAGAAATATAAGACCGACTCACATTATCACGGAAGGAATGCTTAATTTATCGGGTTTGTCCTCCCAAGAAGCAGAGCAAATTCTTGAGCAGGACGGATTGCAGGGATGCCGTCTTCTTGATATTTATTCCATGTCCATAGATGATATTTTTGATGAAGTCATGATGATGGCCGGGGTATTCGGTTATGAAGACCGGGGGAAGGTTCTGGTGAGAGATTGCAGGAGGGAAATAACGAAGGCCCTTAAAAAGTACGGAATCAAACGTCACACTCCGGCAGTTGGGATTTTACGTAGATGGCCGTCGTTGCAGCTGGCCGGACGCTGGGTGTCAGATCTGATTAAAATAATAGGTGGGGCACCGTTGATCTACGGGGACGATTTATATATTTATCCTGATTTTTATTTTGAAAGAAGCCCTGACATTATCATCGGGGGAGAACCTTGGGCTACTTTGCCGGAAAATAAGGAAAAAATCAGATATCTTGATAAAAATAAATTGTTTTCTATTTTCACCTGCGACAAACCTCCCAAACAGTATGTTGTTGACGGGCCGGTATTCTATAACCGGAGCTGTACCGGACTTATTACGTCTTTAAAAATTCTGGGGGAAATATTAAAAAATGATCCCAAAATGAATGAGAGAAAAGGAATATACTGGGATATAGCCGGTTAGGTCAGAAATAGTTTTTCATTTTCCTTATTTACGGAAATGCTCCACTCCGAAGTACTCCTCTGAAAATGTTTCCGTGTATTATGGATTGGATGTATAGACCAAAGATCTCCAGGGAAATAACTGAAACGAACAGGAATCCCCTATTTCTGTAGTTTGTCCGGAAAAATATTCTGTAAAAATATCCTTTTGATCCCGGTAGTGGATGGTAACTTTAATTTTGTTGGAGGAAAGGTTCTGGATTACAAGTACTTTATCAGATCCTTTCTTGCGAATAAAGGAAAATACCTGATCTTCTTTGTTGTTGGGAAGAATCTCAATTTTTCCGCCTGCATTTCCATTCCATAAAGCTTGTTGTGAATGCTTCAACTGGATCAGTTGTCGGTAAAAAGGGCTCCAGGATGTGGTGTCGTTCCAGGGGATGGTATCTTTGTCAAAGAAACGAAGTTTTTTGTTTAAGCCGGCTTCCTGTCCCGAATAGATCAGGGGCATACCGGGAACGGTAAAATCAAGAATGGCAAAGGCCTTCACCCCTTTTCCATATCTTTCAAAAACGGTTCCGTTCCAGGAGTTTTCGTCGTGATTGGTAATACAATTCAGCCGGTAAGCATCGGGAGGATATATTTTTTGCTGCCGGAGAAAATAAGAGGATAAAGCAGAAGCATTATCTTTTCCCTGAGCGATGTGTTCGGTTAAGTGCATCAATTCCCAGGCATAATTCATATCGAAAGAGTGTTCCAGTAAAGCAGTATGTTCTTCATCCTCGGCCAGCATGAAAACGGGTTTGACAGATTGTAAGACAGAACGGGCAGAATCCCAGAAAGCCACCGGTATATGTCCCGGGTAATCACAACGAAATCCGTCAATATCGGTTTTATTTATCCAAAACTTCATATCATTGACCATAGCAGCCCATAAATGATGGTTGGAATAATTAAGCTGGATCACATCGGTCCAGTCGTAGGGGGAGACAAAATGACCGGTCGAATCATGTTCATACCAGTCGGGATGAGTCTTGGTCCAGGTATGGTCCCAGGCGGTGTGATTGGCCACCCAGTCGAGTAAGACATGGAACCCCATGGCATGTGCCTTTGCCACCAGATGTTTCAGATCGTTTATGCTGCCATATTCAGGGTTGGTGTGAACATAATCCCGAATGGAGTAATAACTACCCAGTTGACCCTTCCTGTTTGTTTTACCAATGGGATAGATGGGCATGAGCCACAGAATATCCACGCCCAGCGCCTTCAGGCGTGGCAGGTGTTCCTCAAACGCACGGAAGGTCCCTTCGGAGGTATATTGTCTGATATTCACCTCGTACAGTACTGCTTTTCTGCTCCATTCCGGATGTTGCACGGTGGTCCGGAAGGGCTGATCTCTCACTTTTTTTGCGGTCGGATGACAGGAAACGAACAGTAGGGATAAAGTAACAGAAACAGCATACAGGACTTTTTTCAAATCATTTGTTTTCATGAGACGCAGGATTCATTAAAAAAATAAAAATAGGCAAAATTTTTTGTATTTTGACGAATTTTTTTCTTTTGCCGCTTTATCTGCCGAAGCCTTGCTAAAGGCGAATATTGTCTAGTGGAAGCTCCGGGAAAGAGAGGCAGTAAAACAAGAAAAACCGGACCTATAAGATCCGGTTTTTCTTGTTTTATTCTGTATTGTCTCAACCCAGGCGGTTGATGGCATTGAGGTCCTCAAAGGCTTCGGTGAGTCGTTTGACGAATTGTTCTTCGCCGGTGCGCAGCCATTTCCGGGGATCGTAGTATTTCTTGTTGGGCTTATCCTCTCCTTCAGGGTTGCCGATTTGGGCCTGCAGATAATCTTTATACTGCTCGTAATAACCCTTTACACCGCTCCAGAAAGCCCACTGCATATCCGTATCCAGGTTCATCTTAATGACCCCGTAAGAGATAGCTTCCTTGATCTTCGATTTTTCGGAACCCGAACCTCCGTGGAAAACAAAATTCACGGGTTTTTCGCCGGTATTGTATTTTTTTTGAATGTATTCCTGCGAATTTTTCAGTATTACCGGTTCCAGATGGACATTTCCCGGTTTATAAACCCCGTGAACATTCCCAAAAGAAGCAGCAATGGTAAAACGGTCGCTGATCTTTTTAAGCTCTTCATAAGCGAGGGCGACGTCTTCCGGCTGAGTGTACATCTTGGCATTGTCCACACCGGTATGATCCACACCATCTTCTTCTCCGCCAGTGACGCCCAGCTCTATTTCCAGGGTCATGCCGATGCGGCTCATTCTCTCAAGATATTTTCTGCTGATCTCAATGTTTTTTTCGAGCGGTTCTACCGAGAGGTCCAGCATATGAGAGCTGAACAACGGTTTGCCGTGGTCTTTGTAATACTTTTCTCCGTAATCCAGCATGCCGTCCACCCAGGGAAGCAGTTTTTTTGCACAATGGTCGGTATGCAGGATCACGGGTATGCCGTAATGTTCAGCCAGCAGATGCACATGTTGTGCACCGGAAACCGAGCCGAGAACAGCTCCGGTCTGTCCTTCAACAGGAAGGCCTTTCCCTGCATAGAATGCGCCACCTCCGTTAGAGAACTGAATGATCACCGGAGAGTTGATCTTGGCAGCCGTTTCCATAACAGCATTGACAGAATTTGTTCCTACCACATTGACGGCAGGTATTGCAAAATTGTTGGTTTTTGCGTAGTTGAACAGTTCGGTAACCTCGTCACCGAAAAGCACGCCTGCTCTGAATTTTTTTTGTCCCATAATCTTATTGTTTAATAATACATTTGCTCATTGCGCCGTAAAAGTAAAAATAAAAGCGCTAAAAAAGCAGTCCTAAGTATTATTTAGTTGGTATTGATACTTTTTCTTCCGGCGATATTGAATATTTATCAGCATAAATATACACCGGCAAAGTGTTGGCTCCCTGATGTTCAATGGTTATTTCCTGCTGAGAGACCGTAAAGCGGAAAATATGATTATGAAACCGGATTTGAAATTCGTAGGACACCCATTGCGGGGGAATACGGGGTTCAAGATAAAGGTTCCGGTTACGTATTTTCAGTCCGGCAAAACCTTCAACCAGTGCCAGCCAGGTGCCGGCCATACTGGTAATATGCAATCCCTCGGAAACTTCTTTGTTATAGTCATCCAGATCGAGGCGGGAAGTACGCAGATACAGGGCGTAAGCTTTTTCAAGATTACCGGTACGGGATGCCAGGACAGAATGTACGCAGGGAGAGAGCGAAGACTCATGAACCGTTCTGGGCTCGTAGAAGGAGAAATTGCGTTTTACCGTATCGCGGTCAAAATGTTCCTCAAAGAAATAAAGACCCTGCAACACATCTGCCTGTTTTATGAAACAGGATCGCAGAATGCGGTCCCAGGACCAATGCTGGTTCAGGGGAAGTATGGCGGGATCAAGTTGATCAACGGTAATTTGCTCCTTGTCCAGATAGCCATCCTGCTGCAGAAAGATGCCCTTTTCCTGATCCTCCGGAAAATACATTTTTTCAGCAATTTCTTTCCAACGGCTTATCTCTTCTTTTTCTCTAAAACGGACTTTCTCTATCAACTTTTTCCATTTGTCCGGAGCATCCTGTTTGATCTTTTCAACGGATTCGAGAGAGAACAAAAGGGTCCAGCGGGCGATGTAATTGGTATACCAGTTGTTGTTCACATTGTTTTCGTATTCATTGGGTCCTGTAACTCCCAGGATCACATATTTATGCCTGGGCTCTGAATAATTAACCCGTTGGCTCCAGAACCGTGATAGGGCGATTAATACCTCCAGGCCGTAATCAAAGAGATAGTCGTAGCGTCCAGTATAGTTGATATATTTGTGAATAGCGTATGCGATGGCTCCGTTCCGGTGGATTTCTTCAAAGGTGATCTCCCATTCGTTGTGACATTCTTCCCCGTTCATCGTAACCATTGGGTAGAGCGCTGCCCCGTCGATAAAGCCAAGTTTTCCGGCGTTGTCAATAGCTTTGGGCAGATGGCGGTACCTGTATAACAAGAGGTTACGGGCAATCTCTCTTTTTCCGGAATAAAGATAAAAAGGAAAAGCGAATGCCTCGGTGTCCCAATAGGTGCTTCCGCCGTATTTTTCTCCGGTGAAGCCTTTGGGACCGATGTTCAGGCGTTCATCTTTGCCGGTATAGGTTTGATGAAGCTGGAAAATATTAAACCGTATGCCCTGTTGTGCCGCCAGATCGCCATGGATCAAAAAATCTTTTTCTTTCCAGATGGCTGCCCATGCTTCTTGGTGGGATATCAGCATCTCTTCAAAACCGGTTTTAACAGCTTCCTGTAATTTATTTTGGGTTGCGTGTATAAGTTGTTCCGGCGAATAATATAAGGAAGAAAGTATCGCGGCAAACTTGTACAGGATCACCTCATTCCCTTTGTCAGCCATGACGGTAAGATTTTTCTCCAGGTATTTGGGCCGGCGGGTCCAGGTCTTCTCATGCAATACCTGACTGCCGTCAATCCAAGCATGACAGGTGATTCCCGTAGCTACCCTGAAGTCCAGCTTTTTGGTTTTTACCTGTATGATGCCGGAGTTGTCATTTGCCCATTGATCTTCTTCTTCCCAAAATTTTTCCCCGTAATTGGATTCTTCGTTTTTAACGTCAGCATCCAGATATGGAGCCAGAGAAATGTTTGCCGGTCCTGAGAGCGGACGAAGCATGTACCTGATGGCTCCTGTTTCATCATCAGCCATACTGAGAAAACGGACCACAGATATTTCAACATCAGTATTTTCGGGGAAATGAGCTGTAAAAGATCGCTTTAATGTTCCCTCTTTCATGTCCAGAATACGTCGGAAGCCGGAAACCGGTATTTTTGCAAGATCCAAGGGAGTTCCATTTATCTTGATATGAATTCCTATCCAGTTTGGGGCATTGAGGATTTTGGCAAAGTATTCGGGATAACCGTTTTTCCACCATCCCACCTTTGTTTTATCCGGATAATAAATCCCTGCCAGATAATGTCCCTGCAGCGTGTCTCCCGAGAAATCTTCTTCAAAATTACCCCGCTGGCCCATTTTCCCGTTTCCGATGCTGAAAATACTTTCCGAAGCGCGGTTGTGTTCCGTTTCAAAGCCTTCTTCTATGATTTTCCATGCGTCAGGTTTAAACCGTTGGTGATTCATTCTTTCAGTTTTTTTCTGTATGATACATTTTCTTTCGGGGATCGTCAACATCGTTCACCCAAAAAACGAGACCGGCTGCCAGGATCATGGATACTCCCCCCAGCACCAGAGCATAAATAGCCTGGTCGGCAAACAGATGCCGTACCATAAATCCCAGGATACTGGCTGCGAGTATCTGCGGGATAACGATAAAAAAATTAAATATGCCCATATACGTACCCATTTTTTCGGGCGGAAGTGAACCTGTAAGGATGGCATAAGGCATGGAGAGTATACTGGCCCAGGCAAAGCCGATACCCAGCATGGGGATGATCAGTAATACCGGGTTTTTGAACAGAAAAATGGAAGCCAGTCCCACGCCGCCGGCGATCAAAGCAACGGCATGGGTTGTTTTTCTCCCCGTTTTCTTTGCAAGTACAGGGAGCAGAAAGGCTACTATGGCAGCAAAACCATTGTAAACGCCAAAGAGGACTCCCACCCAGTTAGCCCCTGTGTTGTACAGTGCCGATTTGGTGTCATTGGTGCCGTATATAAAACTGGTTACTCCGGCTGTGGTATAGATCCACATGGCAAAAAGAGCAAACCAGGAGAAAAATTGCACCACGGCCAGTTGTTTCATGGTTGCCGGCATATTGTTAAGGTCGGTAAGTATGGTTACCAGGCCATTGGATCTGTGCAGGGAGAGTTTGTATATGCCGGCAATGATCATTAACAGGCCGTAGGCTGCCAGGCCTATTGAAAGGATATATACCTCGGCTTCGGCTTTGATGTACCAAGTCAGCAGACTAAGAAGAAGTCCTGCAAAAATCCAGATAATACCCGTTTTATAAAACGTAGGGATTTTTGCCGTTTCACGGACCGGTTTATGGTCTTCGGTCCTTTGTTGTTCTTCTGCTGCATTGAATTTTTTTAATTCTTCCGGAGAGTATTCCCGGGTAGTGATAACGGTCCAAAGAACAGACAGAAGAAAAATGCTGCCTCCTATATAAAAGGACCATTTAACATTGGGGGGAATCCTGGCATCACCCAAAGGAACGGTAGAAACGTTAAACCAATTGGTCAGGACATAAGGCAGGAGAGAAGCGATGACGGCTCCCGTTCCTATGAAAAAACTTTGCATGGCAAAACCAGTGGTACGCTGTTCGGAGGGCAGCATATCCCCGACAAAGGCCCGAAAAGGTTCCATGGAGATGTTGATGGAAGCATCCATGATCCAGAGAGTGCCGGCGGCGATCCACAATGTAGGCGAGTTGGGCATAAAGAAAAGAGCCGTAGAGGCCAGGAGGGCACCGGTCAGGAAGTAGGGCCGTCGTCGTCCCAGACGACCCCAGGTGTTGTCGCTCATATGCCCGATGATAGGCTGTATGATCAGGCCCGTAACAGGGGCAGCAATCCATAAAATCGGAATCTTGTCTATGGGGGCATCCAACGTTTCAAAAATCCTGCTTACATTGGCGTTTTGCAATGCAAAACCAAACTGGATCCCAAAAAATCCAAAACTCATATTCCATATTTGCCAAAAATTTAACCTGGGTTTTGATCGTGCCACAAAATATGTTTTTAATTAAAAAATAGTTGATTTCCGAAGCCAAAATTAAAGATTCTCAGGTAAAATAAAACTCTTTATCCTCTTTATTTACAGGAAGATTCGTTTATTCAAGGAAAAAATCTCTTACATGTGTTGTTTCAAACGTTTTCGACCAATGATAATAAAACAGAAAAAAATTAAAAAAAAAATGCAAAAAGCAGATGTCATTACCGGATCATGACCTTTTTCAGGAAAACACCTGTTGACAATCTGAATTGCAGGAAATATGTACCCGCAGGTAAATCGTGAATATCGAGGATGATATCCGTGTATTTTGGGTCTTTCTTTATTTTGCAGATTCTCCCGGAAATGTCCAGAAGTCTGATGGGAGCGATGAGTTGACCGGCAGGCAGATGGATATGTATCCGGTTATGGGCAGGGTTGGGCCATATCCGGAGCATATCAGGAGTCGTTTTTTTGAAGAAAGTTGGGGGTAGGACAATCACCGTTATCCATGCAGTGTCGCCGGCACATCCGCTGATATTAGTAAAAAACACACCGATACTGTCTTGTCCGGGAGTTGTCCAGGTGATGATGGTCCCCGGGCCGGTGGTAGGCCATAAAGGATAACCTCCTTTGATCAGCCAGGTGTAATATCCATCCTGTGGAGGGCAAATGAAATACCAGACGGTGTCATACAGGGCTACCTGTGTGTATCCGCAAATTTTTCCCGTGATTACAGGTTCAGGCTCTGTGAGTCGGACGCTGTCGGTGGCCGTATTGCCGATAGCGTCGGTGACGGTTATGTGATACCATACCCAGGCGCTGAGGCCGATGGCCAACGTGTCGGCAGAGGGAGGATCGTTGTCCCATCGCCAATGGTAGGGCGGGATTCCTCCGTAAGCCTTTGCCAGGGCCCAGCCGTCTTTTCCTCCAAAGCAGGTAACATTTCCACTGTCAACGACCCGGACAGTCAAAGGCTGTCCCGGAATAAACGGTGAGACAAAATGGACCACATGCCAGTCATTATCCCAGGTATGGGCAGAGTCGTTCCATAACTGTCCCGTTTCTGCTTTCAGGACGTTGCAGTGATCATAATCGTAAAAATATTGGTAATTGTCTTGCCATGTGGTGGAACCGGAATGGAAAATCTGAAATAAAATTAAGGTGTCATTTCCCGCTTCATTTTGATAATACAGATATCTTACCGCCTCTTCCCAATGATCCGTGTCCCAAATTTGATAGTCCTGTACTGTCAGGGTTCCGTCTTTGTATAAATAACTAATCATTGTTTGATTAATCCACTGGTCTGAAGCTGTGTCCCATTTTGTCAGCACTTCTTTTGTGTGACGGCCGGCATCATCGTAATAAAAAGATCGTTTGGAGATGTTTATCCACCGGGAAGTTGCCGAATCATACTGTTGTTTAACGGATGCCGTATCCAGGGATTGTTCCCAAAAATCGAGGGTTCTGTAAGCAGGGGCCCATTTTTCACGCACAGTATCCCACAAAGCTGATTGGGAAAGAGTAGGATGACCTATCGTATCATATTCAATATCATTCCGGGAAGAATTTATCCATGTATTGACGGATTCGTACTTCTGGGAAAGATTCGTTGCCAGCCATCCTTCTTGTGTGTACAGGTAAAAATTTCTGTAAGCACTGTCCCAGGACAGTGTTGCGGAGCTATGATAAAAGGTATAGGATTCCAATAAACGGCCGGATGAAGAATATTTATTCTCGATCCGGGATTGGGGCATCCAGGTATGCTCTTGTTGGTTTCGGTTTTCGTACCAGATTGTTTTGCCTTCCCGGTTGTATCCCCAAAAACAACCCCGGTTGAGTATCCAGGATGAATCAGTGACAGACCAGGAAAAAAAATAGGTTGAATCCTGCAGGAAACGGCCGGGGCAGGTTGTTTCAAAGCCTTTTTTCTCCGTCTTGCCCGGATGTTTCATAGGATACTCTTTGAGAAGAGTATGGATGTAAGAAGTATCGGGTTGAGAGGCTTCCTGTATTTTAGATAGGACCGGAAATACAGGGAGAAAGCAAAAAACAATGATCCACCCGGCTAATCTTATCATACACTACTTATTTTCACCCAATTTAATAAAAATGATTGAAAAACAGAAAAGAGGGAAGTCTGGTATGAATAGTTTCCGGCGTAAAAAGTTAAAAAATTCCCTACATCATTCCGTTTTTCCGACTTTTTATATTTCCATTTTAATCCGGTAGTTCTTCAATTCCCTGTCCAGGGTTTTGGCTTTACCAGTGATCCTATCCAGTGCCTTCCAGAAGTCGGGACCGTGGTTCTTATGGACGGTATGTACCAGTTCGTGGAGGATAACATAATCTATCAGGTGCGAGGGAAGTTGCATCAGGTGGATGTTGAGGTTAATATTCAGAGCGGCGGAACAGCTCCCCCAGCGTGTTTTCATGTTTTTCAGAAAGATTTTTCGATAGATAAACCCGTGCTGGGCAGCTAGTTGGCTCACACGAACAGGCAGATAGAGCCGGGCTTCCGTACGCAGGGTTTCAATGTACAAGCGGCTGATTATGTGTTTCATTTTCGGATCATTGACAGAAAGGGAAGAAGGATAAAACAATGTCGTGATGCCCTCTTGTATTTTCCCTGAAAACCCATCTCTTTCGGCCGGTGTAAGGAAAAGTTTGTGATGCCGGGTAAAAACATTTTCCCCGGGCTGAAAAGTCTGCCCAGGGGAGGTGTTTTCATGCATGTTGTGAAGTGCCCGCCGGACCCAGTCTTTCTTTTTCTCTAAAAACCTGATCCCTTCCCGGTAAGACACCACATAAGGTATTATGACCTGCACCCTTTCTGTTTCCGAGATGCGGATACTTATCCGCCTTGCACGATAGCTTTTTCGAAAAATAACCGGTCCGATCCCGGGAAAAGAATAAATTTTTTCCATGTAGCTGTGCTTAAAAAAATCACGGGGTTAAAAATCGTTAATTTCCATCAAATATCATCCTTGTTTTTCCGTTATTTTTCTATATTAGCAGCTCTTTGTATTAAACATGCTGCTGCTTTTTTTTAGGGGATAACAGGTGGTTGCCAAAGATTTCAAAAAAGGGCAAAGCATGATCCGGCATGTATTAACGGGAGGTAAATTTTGAATAGGACAAAAACATCAGGAAAGATGAAACGATATATTCTTTTAATAATTCTTCTGATAATTCCTGTTACAGGTCGTAGCCAGGAGAAAAAATGGTCGCTTGAAGATTGTATTCAGTATGCGATTGATAACAATATTCAGATCAAGCAGCAGGAGTTGAATACCAGATTGAGTGAGAATGCCTTAAAGCAGTCCAAACTAAACCGGTTACCCAATCTAAACGCAGGGACGAATTATTCGTTTTCTACGGGACGGGTACTGGATATGACCACCTATCGTTTTACCAACAACTCAGTGAACTATGTTGGAACCAATGCCGGTACCAATATGAATCTGTTCAGCGGGTTTAAGACTAAAAACACTATCAAACAGAACAAATACCGGCTGATGGCCAGCATGGCTGAACTGGACCGGGTTAAAAATGACATTTCCATGAATATTGCCCTGGCTTATCTGCAAATCCTCCTGGATAAGGAGTTGTTGGAGGTGGCTCGTCAGCAGGTAGCTATCACCAGTTTACAGATTGACCGTACCCGCAAGCTGGTGGAAGCGGGGAGCATCCCTCTGGGCAACCTGTTGGAGATACAGGCACAGGCAGCTTCCGAGGAAATGCAGGAGGTCAATGCTTCCAATGCCCTGGACATAGCATACCTGAATCTTACACAGATCCTCGACCTGGATTCTGTTGCCGGGTTTGATATCATTGTCCCTGAAATGGAAAATCCTGACAGTAATTTCCTGATCCCGGGGGTCAGCGAAGTTTTTTCTGACGCTATGAATGTGATGCCCCAGATAAAAAGGGCGGATTATCAATTGAAAAGTTCCGAGCTGGCTCTGAAGATTGCCAAAAGCTCGAGAAGTCCGAGGCTGAACCTTTCCGGCAGTTTCAATACGAGTTATTCGGACAATCGTCAAAAAGTGCTGGGTGTTGATCCCGTGGAGGGAATTATTTATGGGGATTATCCTTTCTGGAATCAAATGGGAGATAACCGGTATTGGGGTGTCGGACTGGGTCTGAGCATTCCCATATTCAACAACTGGCAGGTTGAACGGGGCGTGAAAGATGCAAAAATCAACATAGAAAATGCACAATTGCAGCTCCAAAACGAAAGAAACCGTTTGTACAAAGAAATACAACAAGCTTATGCCGACGCCAGAGCTGCTTTGAAAAGGTATTTGGCTACCCGGAAAACCGTTTTATCCATGGAGGAATCATTCCGGTATACCTCTGAGAAATTTGATGTAGGCCTCGTAACGAGTGTGGACTATAATACAGCCAAGAACCAGCTTACAAAAGCCCGTTCGGATATGTTGGGGGCCAAATATGAGTTTATTTTCAAAGTGAATGTGCTTAACTTTTACAGGGGGAAACCCTTTAGTTTGAATATACAATTTTAGCAGAAATTATGTTTTTTGCAGGATATTAAAATACAGATAAATGAAACAAACATAAATTTTCTTAATTAGTAATACACACAGGAATAAGATTAAAAAAATTCCTGTGCATGAACAGAGCACAGCGAGCTCACGAACAGTTTTACGGTGAATAACCGGTTACATGGGTGAAGAAAAATTTTATTTTCTTCATAATAAAATAAAAATTTTTAGACATATGAAAAAAAATAAAGCTTTATACATTTTGGTCGGAGTGACGGTTTTAGCGATAATCCTGGCTGTCATTGGTAAAAAAGCCGGCTGGTTTGGAAAAGAGATGACCTATAAAGTAGCAGTGGAAAAAGGGAAATACCGTACTATCATTGCAACGGTCAGTGCCAACGGAAAGATTCAACCGGAAACGGAAGTAAAGCTGACACCGGATGTTTCCGGTGAAATTGTCGAACTGAATGTAAAGGAAGGGGACTATGTGCATGCAGGTGATCTGCTGGTGCGTATAAAACCGGATGTGTACATCTCGGCACGTGACAGGGCAGCAGCAGCGGTCCATTCGGCGAAAGCGCGGCTGACTCAGGCAGAAGCAAGATTCATTCAGGCCAGACAGAATTATGATAGAAACAAGAAACTGTATGAGCATCAGACCATCTCAGAGGCTGATTTTGAGAATGCGGAATCTGACTATAAAATGACCAAAGCGGATGTTGATGCAGCACGCTACTCTCTGTTAAGTGCCCAAGCCAGCCTGAAAGAAGCGGAAGAAAATTTGATCAAAACAAAAATCTATGCGCCGATGTCGGGGACGGTTTCAAAGCTAAACGTGGAGAAAGGAGAGCGCGTGGTTGGAACCTCTATGATGGCCGGTACTGAGATGATGCGTATTGCTGACCTGAGCACCATGGAAGTATTGGTGGAGGTGAATGAGAATGATATCATACGCGTGAAAACGGGAGATACCGCCATCGTTGAAGTGGATGCTTATCTGGGGGATAAATTCAGGGGGACAGTGACCGAAATTGCCAACTCAGCATCAACCTCCGGAATATCCGTAGACCAGGTTACCAGTTTTAATGTGAAAGTCCGGTTGTTGCGGGATTCATACAAGCATCTTATTTCAGAAATCAATCCACATCCTTTTCGTCCCGGGATGTCGGCCACCGTGGATATTCAGACAGACCGGAAAGAACATACTCTTTCATTACCCATACAGGCTGTGACAACACGTACAGATACATTGTCTTACGGAGAAAATGAAGACGAGATTCTGACTGAAGATGAAAGAACCAAAGAGGTGGTTTTTATCGTTCAAGGGGATTATGCCCTCCAGCGTGAAGTGAATACCGGAATCCAGGATGATAATTTTATTGAGATAGTAAAAGGAATTACCGATCAGGAGGATGTGGTTGTGGCTCCATATAATATTGTTGCCAAAAAGCTTCAGGATAGTACCCGGGTTGAAGTAGTTCCCAAAAAAGAACTTTTCAAGGCCGGGAAAAAATAAACTCCAGCGAGAACATGTGTTTGATCCTGAATATTGAAACCTCTTCCGATATTTGTTCCGTGGCTCTGGGGAAAGGCGAAAAGACACTGGATATTCTTGAAAGTCGTGAGGAAAGAGATCATGCCAGGGTTCTTACTTTGCTCATCAATAAAATTCTGAAAAACAATAAGCTGGAAACGAGTGATCTGCATGCGGTCGCTGTAAGCAAAGGGCCCGGCTCCTATACAGGATTAAGGATAGGTGTTTCTACCGCCAAGGGGCTGGCCTATGGGTTAAATATTCCACTCATTGCCGTATCCACGCCGGAAGCAATGGTTGCAGAAGCTTTGACAACAATACGGCAAGAAATGCCGGAGATTCCCCCAAATGCATGGTTGTGTCCCATGATTGATGCCCGGCGCATGGAAGTGTATCTTTCGTTTTATGATTTGTCCGGCAAGCAGCAAACTGATATTCGGGCAGCGGTGATTACTTCCGGGTCATTCGAAAAGATCCTGAAAGAGCGTATGGTGTTTTTTTTCGGAACAGGAAGTGAGAAATGCAGGAAGGTACTTCCCCACCACAATGTCAGGTTTCTTGAAAATATCAGACCTTCGGCAGAATCCATGACCTCTTTGTCTTATGAATGCTTTCAGTCACAGGCCTTTGAAGATGTTGCCTACTTTGAGCCTTTCTACCTGAAAGAATTTATAGCTACAATTCCTAAAAATAAATTAAAAACGGACCGGTAATTGCAGGAGAACTAATAAAAAGGGGATGAAAATAAGTATGATGTTTCGTAGTGTTTTATTTTTAATGATACTTGTACCATGGGCCGGGGTTTTTACAGTTCGTGGAGAAGAACCGGTGAGATATGGTCCGGGGGAAAAGCTGCATTATAACATTAATTTTGCATTCGTGCCGGCGGGCGATGCTTATCTTTTTGTTAAGAGGGATACCCTGGGCGGAAAGGAAATATGGCACATTAAACTATTAGGCAGCACTTCCGGACTGGCCGACGTGATATACAAGGTACGCGACCGGTATGAATGTTATATGGATCCGTTTACTCAGTTCCCTCTTAAAGCAATACGGGATATCCACGAAGGGAACTATAAAAAGTACAATGAAGTGATTTTTAACCACAATGCCCGGGAAGATTCTTCTATTGTTTACAGTCAGGCACGGGGAAAGGTGGTGGTTCCGAAAAATATATATGATGTGCTTACCGGGTTTTATTATTTCAGGGAACATTATGCAGGATATCCTTTCAAAAAACGGGAGACGGTGCTTATACAGACCTATTTCACAGACGAACTGTGGCCTTTAAAAATTCGTTATCTTGGGAAAGAAGTTGTAAAAATCGGAAAGAAGAAAGTCCGGTGTCTTAGATTCGGTCCTGTGACAGAAGTCGGAAGAGCATTCAAAAAAGAAAATGATATGTCTATGTGGCTTACCGACGATGATAATTTCTTGCCGGTAAAGATTTGGGTAAATCTTAAAGTGGGCTCATTCCGGATTAATCTGGCGGATTACGAAGGGTTGCGTTACCCTATATCGGCTTTTATAAGTAAGGAGTAGAGGACTTAAGCAAAAGGCCAAAGAATACATTGGGTAATTCCGGTAATTCCATTATTTTTGTGAAAATAATAAGAAAAAGAACATATGGCAACCACAGCGGATTTCAGAAACGGATTGTGTATTGAATTTAACAATGATTTATACACCATTGTTCAGTTTCAGCATGTCAAACCCGGCAAAGGGCCGGCATTTGTGCGAACCAAGTTAAAGAGCCTTACTACCGGCAGGGTGATAGACAATACGTTTTCGTCCGGGCACAAGGTGACGGTGGCCCGGATAGAACGGCGGCCTTACCAGTTTCTTTACAAGGATGATATGGGATATCATTTCATGCACCGTGAAACCTTTGAGCAGGTCTCCATTGAAGAAGGGTTGATCCCCAATCCCGATCTGATGAAAGAAGGACAGGATGTAGAGATCGTTTTTCATGCCGAGACAGAAACCCCTCTTTCCGTTGATCTCCCCCCCTATGTTGAGTTGGAAGTAACCTATACCGAACCCGGCATAAAAGGAGACACCTCTTCTACCACCGCCATGAAACCTGCCACCCTGGAAACCGGAGCTACCATTAGTGTTCCATTGTTCATCAATCAGGGAGAAAAAATAAAAGTCGATACGAGGACCCGTTCTTACGGGGAAAGGGTAAAAGGATAACTTAAACTGTTTTTATGGCCAGTAATGCAACCCAGAAGAGGCTGGAGGATTCAAAGTTAAAACTGAATGCCCTGCTGGAGGTGACACAGGCGATTAATCAGAATAAATCGCCTGAAGAGTTACTGACCCTTATGGAGAGATTCCTGGTAAAGGACCTGAATATTGGGAAAATAGCCATTTTCAAAAAAAACGGGGAGTGGAATTGTATCTATCATTCGGGGTGTGATATCAGTGATTGTGATAAAATTAATATTGAACAACAGCTGCTGCCGGTCAGGGAGATCACTTCGGTGGTGGGAGCGACCGGCGAGGATGCCATTACCGGGTTTGATTATATCATCCCCGTGATCAACAACAATGTGACAATGGCTTATGTGCTGATCGGAGATATCGAAGAGGGAGAAGGGATCAGCCCGCTGATCAAACACTTTAATTTTATCCAGACCATTACCAATATTGTGTTGGTTGCCATTGAGAACATCCGGTTGTTCCAGGAGAGTCTTGAACAGGAACGCATGAAGAAAGAGCTGGAACTTGCCAAAAAAATGCAAACCCTCCTGATCCCCGATAATAGTATTCTGCCCTCTAATCACTGTCTGCGTGTGTGTGGGTTTTATCAACCACACTTTTCAATCGGAGGCGACTATTATGACTGTATTCAACTGAGCAGACATACCTATGGTTTTTGTATTGCAGATGTCTCGGGAAAAGGAATCTCGGCAGCTCTGCTTATGGCCAATTTCCAGGCCAACCTGAGGGCGTTATATACGTATGATATACCACTGAAAAACCTAATACGCACCTTGAATCAACGAGTAGTGGAAAGTGCCAACGGAGAAAAATTCATTACACTTTTCCTGGCAAAATACAATTGTGCAACCCACATACTTGAATATGTGAATGCGGCTCATAACCCCCCGGTGGTTTATCTGACGGAAGATGATAAAATATTGAAACTTCACAGCAATACAGTGGGTATTGGTATGCTGGATGAAATGCCCGATGTCGTGAAAGAGACCATAAAACTCAACCAGCGTACCAAGATCATCTGTTATACCGACGGATTGTCTGAACTTCCGGATAAAAACGGGAAAGAAATCGGTACAGTCTCCATTGAAAAGAACATAAGTAACCGGAAGGATATTCATCACAATATCCAGTCTCTGATCCGGGAAGAAGACATTACCCCGGAGAACTCACGCTGTTTTGATGATGTCTCGATACTGGGTGTTGAGATTTTTTAGTTTCAGGAATCAGTCCTGGATTCCTGTTTGGGAATTTTCTGCATTTCCCGCTTTGCTGTAATGCAGGTCCAGTGCAACCAGTACAGCCAGAAAGCTCCAGAAAGGAATAGCTGCTTTGTCCGTATCCAGAAAATTATTCATCAAGCCATGGATAAAATAGGTACTTAATCCGGTCAATAAGGCGACAGACAGATTGCTTACCCACCTTTCTTTTGCTCTGGAATAAACCCTCAATCCTGTCATAAATGCGAGGATAAACACTCCGAGAACCGTGAGAAAACCCGGGAGCCCGCTTTCCGCCAGCGGACCAAGGTATTCACTATGGGCATTACCCCGGTCTCCGAAATCAGTGCTGATGATCGTACGGTCCTTGGAATTCTGGAAAGGAGCATACTGAAACATATAGGTCCCGGGGCCCCATCCCAGTACCGGTTTTTTACCAAACATACGAAGGGCGCATTTCCACCGGTTTATTCGTTCCATGTTAGAAGCATCCGTCTGAATATTTGCGATGGAACTGATATGTTGGGCAAAACTGGTGGAAGACTCCTGTTTGTTTCTTTCCAGTTCCTGCAGGACCATAGTGCGGTAGGAAAAGAAAAGACCTGCAAGAACAACGGAGAACAGCGCAATGGTTACGAATCGAACACGAAGTTTTACGAGGACAAAAATACCGAAAGCCAGGGCAAGACTGAGCCAGGCAGCCCGGCTGTAACTGAAGATGAGCGCTGTGAAAAATAAAAGAAACAAAAAAAACACAATCCATCCGGGGGCCAGACGTGTCTTCTTCCGGACGAAAAACATTCCTCCGAGTACCGGAATAAACATGGTCAAAATGGCCCCATAGGCAGTGTGGTCATTGTAAAACGGTTTCATGGCCGAATGCGCTGCTTTCTGGTTGATTAACCCTGCCTGTGTCTGATTGAAAAGAGTAAAAAGAACTACCAGAGCCAAAGGGATCATATAAAGCCAGAGAAAACGGGGGATATTCCCGGGACTTTTAAAAATTTCATATGCGAAAAAATAGGCCCCGGCAATAAACCAGACATGTGCAATAAAAAATTTTAACGATACCAAAGGCATCGTGCTGGTGAGGGAAGAGATCAGCATCCATATTAAATAGATCGCAATAGCGATGGTCAGGGGGTGGAACAAAAATGACCTTTCAGAAGTTCCTTTCAGGGAGATACGATAGATAAGAATGAAAAGAAGCAAAATCAGCAAAGGCTCGGAAGGAACAGAGAGATTAAATGGCAATTGCGGAAAAAATTCCTGGAGAGGAATGGATAGTGGCGTGAGAAAAACAATGCTGAGATAAAAAATATCCAGGCGGTAAAAGGCCAGGAAAAGAAATAGCAAAACCAACGGTAGTAAAAAGGCAGGATAAATTTCATAAAATATGAAAATCAGTTCCGTAATCAGGAATAAGGCGGAAAGGCTGTAAAACCAATATGTTTCCTTTTTAGCCGGCACAGTGCAGCGGTTTATTTATTCTGTTCTCGAACGGATAGCTTCCATGATCAGCAATAAAATCACCGCAAACAGAAATACCGAAAGAGTGGTGGCCATGACAATAAGAGACCGTTTTGGTGTTGCTTTTTTGTCCGGGATTTCTGCTTTTTTGACAATGTAAATGTGCGGGAGATCCTGTTCTGCATCGACGCGTGCTTCCGAGTATTTTATCCGCAGGTTGCTCAGCTGTTCAATGGAGTAAGTGATTTTATCCCGGAGTGTCAGAGAAGAACCGCCGTATTTGGACAGGATCTGTAATTTATGCTGAATATTATTCAGTGTATTTTGGTCATTGTTTCGTACTGCTTCGGCAAAAGCTTCATTGAGCCCTCTGGACTGGGAAGACACATCATAAACCCCCAGATTGCTAAGATAGACCAGGGAGTCCTGTAACACATTTACTTCCTGTTGCAACTTAAAATATTCTTCCCGGACAAGGGCAAAAGCTTTTTGTGCTTTCTCTTTCTGTAAAACGGTAATGGTGGAATCCAATAATGTTGCCAACGTATTGGCCATGTCGGCAGCCAAGACAGGATCCGTATCAAGCACCCGGATGCGCACAGCCATATATTCGGTTTTCCGAAATGAAATATTTTTTTTCAGCTTATTTTGCAATTTGGTGTATTTGTATTTTTCCGTGGGTTTGATATCGTAATGCTCAAACAGATTGAATGTATGTACCAGTTTTTTCCGGATACGGTCAGATTGCAGAATTTGTAATAACCGTTCGGTTTCCTCTTCATCCCCGAAAGAGAGAATATCCTTGTTTCCCACCCACTGGGTTGAAATCAGCGTTTTGGAAACGGAAGAAGAAGCAGAAGGGTATAAAATGACCTCTGCGGCAAACCGGGGAGTGATCAGAAGAGAAACAACTACCGAGGCAACTATCCCTACAATGGTTACGATCAGGATGGGACGGCGATATTTCCACAGAAATGAAAAAAAATCAAAGGTCCTGAATTTTGCATTATCTTCTTTCATGAGAGTTTTTGGTTTATTAAAAAGGCTGTTTTAGAAAAGGAACGTTAATTTTTTAATTTTATTAAGTAATAGTTTTTTTTCCCTTTCTGAATCAGGATATATTTATGGCTGATAAGGTCATCTGACATGATTTGTTTGTCGGGATCGGTTATTTTTTCTTTGTTGATGGATAAACCACCGCCGCTGATCAGTCTGCGAAGCTCCCCTTTGGAGGGGAAAACGCCGGTTTTTTCCACCAGCAGTTCCGTAACCGGAGGGTTTGATTCCAGAAGAGAAGCATCGATTTCGAAAGTGGGTACTCCTTCGAATACATCCAGAAACGTGGCTTCATCCATATGCTGCAGCGACTCAGTGGTTCCTTTTCCGAAAAGAATGCGGGAAGCTTCTTCTGCTCCTTTGAGTGCTTCTTTCCCGTGAACCAGTTCCGTGATTTCGCGGGCCATGGTCTTTTGCAACAGACGCGTGTGTGGAGCCTCTCTGTGCTGCCGGATGAGATTATCGATTTCTTCTTTTGAGAAAAGGGTAAAAATTTTAACGAACCTTTCCGCATCTTCATCCGACACGTTCAACCAGAACTGATAGAACTTGTACGGGGACGTTCGTTTGGGATCCAACCATACATTGCCTGACTCCGTTTTTCCGAACTTTCCCCCGTCCGCCTTGGTGATCAACGGGCTCGTCAGGGCAAAGGCTTCCCCTCCGAGCTTGCGGCGGATTAACTCGGTACCGGTCACAATATTTCCCCATTGATCGGAGCCCCCCATCTGCAGTTTGCAGTTCATGGTCTGGTAGAGATGAAGAAAGTCGGTGCCCTGCACCAGCTGGTAGGAAAACTCCGTAAAGGACATTCCGTTTTTATTGGCAGGATCCAGCCGTTTCCGGACCGATTCCTTGGACATCATATAGTTTACGGTGATATGTTTTCCGATATCACGGATAAAATCCAGGAAAGTATAATCCTTCATCCAGTCATAGTTATTGACCATTACGGCATCGTTGGATTTTCCGGTGTTGAAATCCAGAAAGTGCATCAGTTGCCGTTTGATAGCTTCCTGGTTATGGCGCAGGCTCTTTTCGTCCAGCAGGTTTCTCTCCTGCGACTTGCCCGAAGGGTCTCCGATCATACCGGTAGCTCCACCAATCAGTACTAGAGGCCGGTGTCCTTTCATCTGAAAGTGTTTCAATAACATGATACCTACCAGATTGCCGATGTGTAAAGAATCGGCGGTTGGATCAAAACCGATATAGCCGGTTGTCATTTCTTTTTTAAGTTGTTCTTCCGTTCCGGGCATGATGTTGTGAACCATACCCCGCCAGCGTAACTCTTCTACAAAATTCATAGTTTTTTCAAGTTTTGGACAGGAGCAAAGATAAGTTCAAAATCTGCAATAGAAAATAGGGTCTGCGACAATAACGGCACAAACTTACGTCAAAGCAATAACGGTTTTTAGATTGTAAGAGGTTTTTTTTGCACCGGGCCTGCTTTTTCCAAAGGCTTTTGGATATCAAAATGAAGACACATAAAGAGCGTGGGAGCGAAGCGGGCAATAGGTTCGTAAAGCAAGGATTCTCTGACTTTATTCTGAGGCATAAAATGAGTTTTCCGGTCTGTCGCGTTAATCAATAACAGCAAAAGACTCAGAACAAATGCAACCTTCGTAATACCCAGCAGGATTCCCGCCAGCCGGTTGATGAAACCCAGTGCCACCGCCTTTACCAGCTTGTCCAGCGCTTTTGCCAGGAGATGAACCAGGATAACGATTACTACGAAAGTAATCGCAAACGAAACAATATGCAGGTAGCGGGTGGTCATATGGAATTTTTCCACCAGAATATCGGAGGTGTAAAAGGAAAAACGCAGTGCACCATATAGGCCCAGAAACAAAGCTGCCAGGGAGGCTGTTTCAATAATAAGACCGTTTTTAAACCCCTTTAATGCACCCCATAACAAAAAAATTGCCAGAACCAGATCAATGTAATTCATACCGGTGATATTAGGTTATACAAATTAAAGGTATTTTTTTGGATTTGCCCAAAACCGGATGGTTTGGAACAATTGAAAAACAGTATTAATGGTGTTTTTGTATAATTAGTTATCAAATAGTTTCTTATATTTGTGATAACAATCTCACCTACGTAGGCCCCTACGTAGGTGAGATTGTTGGGAATTAAAAAGGCAAAGTTATGGCACAAGGAAAAAAGAAACCGGAAAAAAGCTATGTCAGACATTTGACAAAGATTGCCGGTGGCACCAGTTATGCACTGGTCATCCCCATGGATTATATCAAAAACCTGGGATGGAAGGACCGGCAGAAACTGGTTGTCCGGAAATATGGGGAAAGATTAATCATAGAAGATTGGGAACCGGAAGCCTGATCTTGCTGATTCCGGAGATATAGCATGATTCTTACAGAAGATCAGCGAGAAAGGCTGTTATAGTATTTTACCACCTTTATCAGGTCCTTCTCTCTGGAAACGGAAATGTGGTTCTTTTTGATAAACGTTATTATCTCCCTACGCTTATCCTGGAGGTAATCAGGCAGTGTTTTTTTGTTCCGGATCAGGAACAGGGGTTGATCCTTTTTCTTCAGGTAGAAAATATCTTTTTGGGATTCAAACCGAGCCGGTTTTGGATCCTGGTAAGGTTTGGCTTTTTCGGCTTCCTGAAAATGAACCAGATGTTTGGCCAGAAGCTGACAATATCCGTCCTCAAGCAATTCATAATAACTGCCTTTGTTTGAATTTTTCTTGTTTTTCAGATAAAGGAATGTTCTGCCATCCAGTATGATCTTTTTTATATTCTCCCTGGGGGCCAGCCAATACGTTTTGTTTTTTATCTGATATTCCATTTCGTCGGAATACAGATCATACCGGACCTTGCCCCGGTAACGGGTTCCGTCTTTCATATAGATATCTGCTTCAAGATAGTCGGGGAAAAGATAGGGGGATCCTTGTATGTCGCTGTAAGTGAGGATTCCTGCATAAGGATTGGTCGCTTCCTGATGTACACGAAAATCATCCAGCAAACGGATATTTTCATCCTGGGCCCATGCCAGTGTGCCTGCCGAAAAAAGTAATGAAAGGAAAACTATTTTTTTGATCATCTTGTTGGTATTTAATGAAATCAATTACGTATAACCTCCGGCAACAGATGGTACAAAATGTTTTTAATTATATAACAAAAAAAATACCATTGTTGTATTTACAAAAATATAAATTAAATGTGATTACGGTTAATTTTCAAAAGGGTTGTTTTTTTCAAAATCCGGCAGGTAATGATCGCGGCTGGAGAAAGTCTGTGTGTAGAGGGTTTCAATCCCAAGGGAGAGAGCATAATCCAGGAGTTTCCGATATTCCCTGGCATGCAGTGACCGGTTGATCTCCGGGAAACGTGCTGCGTTATGTTGCGGAGAGTATTGTGACATAAGACTGACAGGGATCTCTTTGGAAATACCGGCGATTACCTCCAGACATTTCCGGCTGTTCTCAGGCAATCCCGGCAGGACCAGATGCCGTACCAGCAGTCCTTTTGCGGCGATGCCCTCTGCATCTGTTTGCAGTGGACCTGTCTGCCTGTACATTTCCTGCAGTACGCCGGGGATAATCTCCGGATAATCGGCAGCACCCGAATAACGGCGGGCCGATCCCTGTTCCATATATTTGATATCCGGCATATAAATGTCTATCAGCCCCCGGATATCTTTCAGTGCCTCAACCGAATCATACCCTCCGGAATTATAGATCACCGGGATGATAAGTCCTCTCGCGCGTGCCAGAGTAATGGCGTCAGCCATTTGCCACAACACATGAGAAGGCGATACGAAGTTGATGTTGTGGGCTCCTGCCTCCTGAAGACGGAGCATCGCATCAGCAATAACTTCAGGGCTCATTTCCCGGACCGCGGATTTGTCAAAGTGCTGGCTGATCTGCCAGTTCTGACAAAAAACACACCGCAGATTACAGCCGGCAAAGAAAATGGTGCCGGAGCCCCGGCTGCCTGAGATGGGAGGTTCTTCCCCGTAATGTAACCCGCTATGTGCTACCAGGGCGTGGGCTGCCGTACGACAATACGATACCTCTCCGGCCAGCCGGTTGATCTTGCAATGTCGGGGACAACAGTCACAGGAAACAAGCCGTTTGGAGAAAAAGTTACCCATGGCTGCGAAAATAAACGATTTGTCTGAATTACATAGTAGCCCCGACAGGAATCGAACCTGTATCTACGGTTTAGGAAACCGCTATTCTATCCGTTGAACTACGGGGCCGAAAACGGAGTGCAAAGATAAAATATTTTCAGGACAATATCAGATACTGCTTCTTTAAGGGAGATTCCACGATATTTATCTTCCAAAACGGAAAGAGAAACAGACGCCCAGGAAATTGTTGGTCACCTGGGGTTCTCCGAATGTTGAGGGTTTGTCTGTCATGGAACTGTAATGGTAGAACACATTGGTACCGATGTCTATCCGTTTAACAATGTTGAAATCGTATCCGTATCCTACATTCAAAGCGAATCCACCATTGGTGCTACCGGAGGAACCGTCGGAGGAAACACTCGTTACGGCATAGTTAATATCTGCATTCAGATAGGTTTTTCCCTTGCCGAAATAATAGGAAAAACCACCCCCTAATTGAGGAACGGAGACAAGATCGGAATAGCCTCCGTCTGAAACTTTGGGTTGCACATTGATCAGCATACCAAAAACCAGATATAAGGCTAAACGCGGATTTAGCTGATTTCCTGCCTGAATACTGAAAGGAACGGTTGGCCCGGTGATATTGAAGTAATCTCCAAAATTTGTTTTCCCTGTGGCAAGTCCCAGATTTACCCGGGTGAAAAACCCTTTTTGTTTTTCTTTCAGTTCGGGGAGAACCACCTTTTGTTGAGAAAAAGCCGGATAATCAAAAGATAAACACAGAAGGAAGAAAAGGAAGATTGAGATTTTTTTCATGTCAATTCAGGTTAAAATTGGAAAACAATATACCCAAAAATCATTTACTTATCAAAATATTGTGTTTCATAACATAAATTACAGGACTATATTCGGAAGAGGAAATGAAAAATTTGTAACTTAGAGTCATTATGTTGTCATTGTCGTTTTTCTAACTTCCATTATGAATTCAATGAACCGTTTTGTTTTCCTTTTGGTAGTATCTCTTCTTTTACCGGTGCATATCCTTTCCGGTCAGGAACTGGCTTCTGAAAAACGTATGGCGCTTGTGATAGGGAATGGGGATTATTTGGTGGGACCGTTGCCTAATCCGGTCAATGATGCGCGCTCCATGGCCCGGGCTCTCAGGAGTGTTGGTTTTGATGTGATGTTGCGTGAAAATGTTTCCAACCAGACAGAGATGAAACGGGTGATTCGTGAATTCGGCCAGAAATTAAAAAACTTTGATGTGGGGTTGTTCTATTTTGCCGGTCATGGTATCCAAAAAGACGGGTATAATTTTCTGGTACCCGTAAATGCCGAAATCAATAATGAGGAGGAAGTGGAGTATGAGTGTGTAGATGCCGGTTTTGTGGTGGCTTTGATGGATGCGGCGGATTCAAGGGTTAACATTATTATATTGGATGCCTGCCGGAACAATCCTTTTGCCAGGAGTTTCCGCTCGACACGCCAGGGACTGGTCAGCATGAATGCTCCGGCAGGTACGATCATCGCCTATGCTACCTCTCCAGGAAAGACAGCGTTGGACGGATCCGGAGTGAACGGGCTTTATACGCAGGAGTTGCTCTACCAGATACAAAGGTCAGGTTTGAAAATAGAGGATGTTTTCAAAAATGTGCGGATTGAAGTAATGCGGAAAAGTGACAGTCAGCAGGTTCCCTGGGAGTCTTCCTCCTTAACCGGAGATTTTTATTTCAAACCGACACAGGGACAATTGGCTTCCCGGATTTCTGCCGCCAATGCCGGAAATATGGAAAATGGAGTTTTTTGGAAAGCCAATCAAAAGGATATCTTCATGAAGATCAACGGTCAGGAAATGATTAATCCGAAAACCTATCCTTTCGGCAATGATCTGATTGCTGAAAACCCGCAGACACAGGAAAGATATTTGCTCAGGAATTACTGGAAAAACCGGGATGGCCGTTTTCGTCCGGCGGAAAAACTTCCTGCTACACAAGCCGATTATTATGTTAAAGATAACCATTCCGCAGAAGGAACGGCAGAAGCCGGATCTTTCGGAACGGTCAGAGATAGCCCCTCTGCGCAAAACATTTCACAGAACAACACTGATGGAGAAATATTATGGAAAGCCGACCCCGACGGGAATCTCTGGGTCACTTTGAACGGAACAGACATAAGTAAAAGGATAAAGTATAAGCGGGAGGGAAACCACCTTCTGGTACATGATCCGGTTCATAATCTGCAATACCGTTTGACAAATTTTTTTCAGCTGATGGATAAAACCTGGAGGAAGGCAGTCCCTGTTAATGATCAGGAAGAAACCCTGACCACTCTTCCTGTGCAAAACGCAGGCGCGGCTCCTGAAAAAATCCGGTGGCGGGCTTTGCATGATGGCACTTATTATCTTTATGTTGATGGAAAAGAGATCAGTAAGGAAACCACTTACCGGCTTGACGGATATGATCTGAAAGTTTTTCATCCGCCGACAGGAAGAACTTTTCTTTTAAAGAATTTTGTTAACCGGTTGGATAACAAAATACGTAAGGGTACATTGATACAAGGCAGATAACTTCTTGTTGTTAGAACAATAACCCTCATGTTACAGAAATATGCGTTTACGGACAGATATTTTTAAATTTATAAAGGGTTTATTTTCAGAAGCATTCCGGGTTATTAACAATTTGTTGTGAATAAGTATTTCGAAAAGGTTGTTTATGTAATGCTTCTATTTTATAATTTGAGTTCCGGAATAAATTCATGTCACCTCATCATAATTCAGTGGTATATAGTGACTTTCAAATAGACTGGGAAGGTAAAAAACTCATTATTGTAGAAGATGATGAGGCAAGTTACCAATATTTTGAGTCTTTGCTCCGAAGAACCGGGATCCGGATTGTATGGATAAAAAACGGTTTGGATTTTATGAATTATGTGCAGGAAGAAAAGAACCCGGCTGATATTATCATCATGGATGTTCTGATCCCCTTGAAAAACGGTATTGATGCGACACGTTTTATCAAGCGGCTATATCCTAAAATACCGGTGATCATTGTTACGGCATATGCTTCCAGGGAAATCCGGGAAAAATCTTATATGACGGGGTGCGATGCTTATCTGACCAAGCCGGTTTTACCGCATACCTTACTCAAGACATTGAATGAGTTTATTGAAGCAGGAGGGGTAAGAAGATTCCAGGAAAATTAGTTTAGGATATTCCTTTTGTTAGCCTGACCGAAAAAAAAGAGACATCTGATTGACGTCTCTTTTTTATGTATGCAGAAAGATATGTTTGTTATTTTTTACCGGGAGCCATCTGTAATCCGGCCCCGGATAGTTCAAGATAAGTTCTGTAATATTGGTTCAGATCATTTTCAATGGATTTGGCTGTTTCCGGGTGATAAGGTTTACAGGCCATGCTTATTTGCTGCATGATCTGTAGGTCAACTTTCTTTTGATAGTCAATGGTTCCGGCCAGATTAGGCGGGAAGGAGTAGAAATAATTCAATTCTTTTTTCAGGTCCGACACATAATCGAATGCCAGGGTATCGGCCTTGGCATTGTTTCCTGCCTGGTAATAAGCATCTATCATTCCCACGGTAAAGATGTCATACGGTAGTTTGTTTTTAGGGAGTAACTCCATACAGTGGTCAAGAACAGCTACGGCAGAATCTTTTTTCCCTTCAGCGGCCAGTGATTTGGCAAGTCGGCTGAACGCGTTTCTCACCTTGATTATGTTTATCGTACGACGGGTATAATAATCGAGATAGACGTCCGGTTCGTTCATCCTTCCCCAGCGGAATTTGTGCATAAGATTTTCATAGAGTCGGTCAGTATTGACCCTTCCGTAGTTGATATAATCTTCCCTCGGGGTTTTGATAGGTACAAGCCGGTAAGCAAACCCCTCCATCTGAAAGTAATCTTCCATGCCGAGGGCATCGTCATGGCCTCCCGTGACATAATATACCGGTCGTTTCCAGTTAAAATGAGCCAGCAGGTCCATGACCATCATAGAGCTTTTCATGATATAGTTTTTCTTGACATCGATCTTCAGATCAGAGACGATTTTGTCCGCATCAGACGGGCTTACCGTACCGTTGGACACGACGGTGGCATTGTTTACGGGGACGCTGAATTTTTTTGCAGGAAGGAAGTCAATTCTTTCACCACCCTGCAGGGAGAGTTTTGTTCCCGGGTTGTCACTGGCCAAAAAATCAATCGCTGTCTTCAGATTCAGATATCCTTTAATGCTTTTGTTTGGCACCAGGTAAAGCATATTGTTGGTTCCGTCCAGATATTTTTCCTGTGGCAGGGATAGCGGCAGCGGATCTGAGTCATAAACTTTTCTTTTCATCTGGTCGATATACCAGTCGGTATTGAACAGCATCAGGTTAACAACCCGTATATCCGTACGTACCCCTTCCACCTCCTGAATATACCATAACGGGAAAGTGTCATTATCGCCATTGGTGAACAGGACCGCATCCTTTTCGCATGAGTTGAGATAATCATAAGCCAGGTCTCTGGCGGTGTATCTGCCGGATCTGTTGTGGTCGTCCCAGTTTTGCTGGCCCATGATGGCGGGGACAGAGACTGCCAGTACACCGGCAAAGACAGCGCTGACCGATTCCGAGAGAAATTTCCGGAACAGATAAAACAACCCCAGCACACCCAGACCGATCCATATGCTGTAAGCGTAAAAGGATCCCACATAAGCATAATCCCTTTCACGGGGCTGGTTGGGTGTTTGGTTCAGATAAAGAACGATGGCGATACCGGTCATGAAGAATAAAAGAAGGACCACCCAGAAGTCACGTGGTGTCTTTTTCCATTGGACCATCAATCCGAGAAGACCCAAAAGAAATGGTAACATAAAATACCTGTTTCGTCCCTTGTTGTGGACATATTTGTCCGGTAAATTATCCGTAGGTCCTATGCGTGGTTCGTCTATGAATTTTATGCCGCTGATCCAATTGCCGTCGAGAGGTCCTCCCAGCCCCTGGATATCATTTTGTCGGCCGGAAAAATTCCACAGGAAATATCTCCAGTACATGAACCCTAGTTGATAAGAGAAGAAAAACCGAAGGTTTTCCCCAAAAGTGGGGACTTCAATAGTCTTTTTGGTCCCATTCCGTTCAGTGACCTGTACCTTGCGTCCTTTTACCTTGCCCCACTGTTTGTAAACCTTAATATGGTCGGCCTGGCTGCTGTACATGCGTGGAAAAATGGTGGTGGCATGAGGATCGTAGACATAGGATTGTGCGTATTGGGAAATAACGTATTTCCCGTTTCTCCGGATGTAGGTGGGTTTTCCTTTCTTGAGCCCGGTAACAGGTGCGTTATAATACTGACCGAAAAACAACGGGCGGGTGCCATACTGTTCACGGTCGATATAAGCCAGCATGGAGAACACATTATCCGGTTTGTTTTCGTTCAGGGGAGGATCGGCATTGGCCCGGATCAAAATCAGGGCAAAAGAAGAGTAACCGATCAGAATCATGGTGAGGGATGTGATCAGCGTCATCAGGGTCTGACGACTTTTCTTGCCAATGGCTATGACCGCAAAAACCAGAATGGTTGTAATGATAAGGTCCAGGAAAAAGGAGGAACTGATGAAAGGCAATCCGGACAGGACAACTCCCGTACTGGCAAAGATCAAAATGGTTTTGATGTCTTTATTTTTCAGCAGGAGATAGATTGTGGTCATAAGACTGCCGAACAGTATGATCATATGGAGAAAAAGCCCTGTGTTGTATGGCAGTCCCAGCATATTCACGGTAAACAATTCAAATTGGGAAGATACCTTGAACAGGCCCTGGATAATACCATACATGATGAGCACAAGCACGATAAAAGATGCGCTCAAAACAACGACCAATCCTTTTGTGGTCGGTTTGTATTTTTTGAAATAATAGACCAGGGCGATGGCCGGAATGGCCAGCAGGTTTAACAGGTGCACTCCGATAGAAAGGCCCATAAGATAAGCAATCAGAATCATCCAGCGATCAGCGTGTTTTGGGTCGGTGGATTCTTCCCATTTCAGGATAGCCCAGAATATGACAGCTGTAAAAAGAGAAGAAGTGGCATATACTTCACCCTCTACAGCAGAGAACCAAAATGAGTCGGAAAAGGTATAAGCCAGGGCTCCTACAACTCCACTAACCATGATAGCGATGGTTTTGCCGGTGGAAAGGCCGGAATCTCCGTTTACAATCTTTCTGGCCAGATGAGTGATGGTCCAGAAAAGAAACAAAATGGTTAGGGCGCTGGCCAGGGCTGACATGGAGTTGACCATGCGGGCGGCCAGTTCGGTATGGGGGCCTGCGAAGAGTGTGAAGAAACGCGCCAGGATCAGGAAAAAAGGAGCGCCCGGAGGGTGTCCCACCTCCAGTTTGAAAGCAGATGCGATGAACTCTCCGCAGTCCCAGAGACTGGCAGTTGATTCTATGGTGGATAAATAGACATAAGCAGCTATAACAAAAACAACCCAGCCTGTAATGTTGTTTATCCGTTTGAATTTTTTCATTTTTGTAATATTCAAGTTTATGATAACCGGAAAGGCCGACAAATTATTTTATTTTCATGACGAAAATAATGCTTTTTTTCATGCATGGTGGCAAAAGTAATATAAAAGGGTATTTTTGTTTTTTTCAAAGGTAGGATTACCGGATCACATTATGAAAGGTAAGAAAAAAATATTTTGCCGGGGCAGCGGATTGACTATAATCTTTTATTTCTTGACAATCAACACATTTGCACAATTCTATGATAACGGGCAGGATCCGGCAAGCCTGAAATGGAAACAAATCAATACGAAGCACTACCGGATTCTTTTTCCCGGAGATTTTTTATCCAAAGCACAGCACCTGGCCAATCTTTTTGAGTGCACCTATTCCTATGAAAATCATAGTCTGCACAGCATTCCGCGTAAAATAACCGTGATTGTTCATGATCAGTCTGTGGTTTCGAACGGTATGGTGGTATGGGCACCGCGAAGGGTAGAGTTATATACGGTCCCGGATCCGAACGCTTATCCTGATGATGCATTGGATCAACTCGCATTTCATGAATTGCGACATGTAGTGCAGATGGAGAAACTGAATGTTGGTTTTACACGCATACTGAGTTATCTCGCAGGCGACATGGCAGCAGGTAGCATGGTGATTATGGTTCCTCAATGGTACATGGAAGGGGATGCGGTTACGCAGGAGACCTTATTGTCTCATAGTGGTCGCGGCAGATTGCCTTCGTTTGAAAAGGGACTACGTGCTCTGACTCTGGAAAGGGGGAAGGCCTGGAATTATAATAAATCGCTGATGGGTTCCTATAAGGATTATGTTCCCGGAAAATATGAGTACGGTTATCAGGTGGTGGCTTATTCCCGATATAAATATGGAGCCGGCCTTTGGGATAAGGCTTTGTCGCAGGTGGCCGGAAAACCCTATTCCGTTAATCCGGTGAATTTGTCTCTTCGAAAACAGGCCAACCTGACCAAGAGAAGGTTGTATGATTCCGCTTTTTTTTATCTGCAGAGGGAATGGGCCAGGAAAGACAAAGAGAACGAAATCACCCCTTTCAGAAAACTGAATATCCGTAAAAAGAAAGCCTTTGTCAGTTATCGTTTTCCGAGATATGTCAATGACTCACTGGTATTGGTGGAAAAATCAGGGATCGATCAGATCAACCAGTTTGTGTTGATCGATAGCAAAGGAAATGAACGTGTAATACATATTCCCGGTTATTATGAGCCGGTCAGATTGTCGGAAGCATCCGGAAAAATTGTCTGGGCAGAGACTATTTATGACGAAAGATGGTATAATCGGAGTTTTTCAGACCTTAAAATATATGATATAAAAAAACAAAAAGAATACCGGTTAACACGGCGTGCCCGTTATTTTGCGCCTGATATTTCTCCAGACGGAAAGAAAATTGCTGCAGTGCGAATAGAGACAGATAACCGGAATTTTATTGATGTTCTGAATGTTTCCAATGGACAAATTCTCCGGTCGTTTTCCCTTCCCGGAAACAGGACATTTCTCAAACCGACCTGGAAAAATAACTGCTCTTTACTGGTTATTGTCTTATCTGACCAGGGAAAAAGCATACAGGAACTGAACGTTCGAACCGGAATATGGCATGAATGGATACATCCAACCTTTTATGATATTCAATCGGTAAGTGCTTCCGGGAAATATCTCTTTTTTCATGCCACTTATTCAGGGATTGATAATATTTATGCACTGGATACGGTAAGCAGTGACATCTGGCAGGTAACCCGTTCACGTTTTGGAGCCTCGGATGTGTGCGTATCACCAGACGGCAAAAAAATTGTCTATGATGATTATTCATCGAACGGGTATAATGTAGGTGAGATTCCGGTGGATCCTGCCGGCTGGACCCCCTTGGAGAAAACGAAGGATATGTCCCTGCATATGTATGATTCATTATCGGACCAGGAAAAGGGGGTGATCCGTAAGCGGAATCTGCCCGACTCGATGTATTGGGTAAAACCATATTCCCGGTTGACGCATTTAATAAAAGTTCATAGCTGGCTTCCTTTTTATTTTGATTATGATAATATCAGTCTTGAGAATATTCCTGTTTATCCGGGCGTGGTCTTATATTCTCAGAACTATCTGAGCACACTTGAAGGTTCCCTGGGATATGCATACAGGGAGCGTGAGCATCAGTTTATCACCAGTGTGACTTATCAGGGACTGTATCCTGTTTTTAAGTTCATGGAAGAATACGGGGGTTCTCCGATGGTATATCAGGACTCTGTAGCCACCCCTTTGCCGGAACACCTTCCACCCCGGAGCAATTTTACTATGCAGGCATATGTTCCGATAAACCTTACCACCAACCGGTATGACCGGGGATTACGGCCTTCGGTGGATTTTCATTTTACCAACAGTTATGTCTGGTCGGATCCATTGCATGCATACAATAAAAACAGGATATTCCTTTCCTACAGGTTGTATTACTATAATTTACTGAAGATGAGTCATCGGGATATACTGCCGCGTCTTGGATTTATGCTGGATACGAGATTTCTGCATGCTCCGTGGAATAAAGAAGAATACGGAACCATGGCCTGTTTCCTGGGTAAACTGTATTTGCCCGGGATCATGAAACACCATACTCTTTCACTGCAGGGAGGCTATGAAGAACAAAATCCGGCCAGGTTTTATTTTCTGAATCAGCTTCATTATCCCCGGGGATATCACTACTGGTTGTCTGAAAAATTAAAAACCTTGCATGTTCATTATGATTTTCCTATAATATATCCTGATTTTTCCTTGGGATCATTGCTTTATATACCCCGTTTATCGGGGACTATACTGTATGAAATGGCACAAGGAGAAAAAAGTTACAATTACCAAAATCATGATTTTTTAAATCTTAGGAATTTCCAAAGTTACGGCGGGGAACTTACGGTAGATTTCAGTGTTTTCAGGATAGCTTTTCCTTTAAGCCTTGGTTTTTGGACAGTATTTAATCCCGACATGGGTCGTGTGAATACCGGTTTTGATTTCAGTATCAATGTTTACGGCTTACGGATAAACCGTCAGCGCAGGCCGTTGTTGCCCGGGAGCATTGTTACAAGATTGCAGGAATAATCAGCTTATCTCATTAGCTGTCCGGGTTATTTCAGACCAGGCTTTACGCACATGTTCTTCACGGGTATATGTCTGGCCGATCATGAAACGAATGGTGAATTTTCCGTGCAGACGCGTGTGGGTAAAATACACTTTTCCCGAGCGGTTCAGTTCGTCCAAAAGTTGCTGGTTTATTCGGTTCAGGGTTTCTTCATCCTTGCCGGAAGGATGATACCTGAAACAGACAGTATTGAGGGGGGCTGGTGCCAGGAGTTCAAAATCAGGGGCCTCCTCCACGTTTTGCTTAATCATTCGTGCCAGGCGTATGTGTTCACGGATGATTTCCTGCATTTTCCGTTTTCCGTAATTTCGCAGAACGAACCATAGTTTCAGGGCCCGGAAACGGCGGCCGAGCTGTATACCCCAATCACGGTAGTCATTGACATGACCATGCGTTTTTGTCTTCAGATATTCCGGGAGGATCTCAAAAGTGCGGATCAGAGCCTCTTTGTTTTTCACGAAGTAGGCAGAGCAATCAAAGTTGGTGAACAGCCATTTATGGGCATTAAAGACAAAAGTATCTACGTCTTCGATCCCTTCGATCATAAAGCGATATTCCGGCAGGATAAGGGCTGAGCCGGCCAGGGCGGCATCCACATGTACCCACAGGCCGTATTCTTTGGCTACACTGGTAATATCTTTCAGAGGGTCAATGGCCGTGGTACTGGTGGTTCCCAGGGTGGCTACCACTGCCAGGGGACGGAATCCCCGGTTGAGGTCGTTTAAAATAGCTTTCCTCAGAGATTCCGTATCCATACTAAAATCTCTCTTCACAGCACATTTCACCAGGTTTTCTTTTCCAAAGCCTGCGATTTTAACCGCTTTTTCTATGGAAGAATGAGTTTCTTCAGAAGCGTAAATCCTGAATTTTTCCTTGCCGGAGAACCCTTTTTCGTTAATGGCAAAGCGGGTATATTGTTCCCGTGCCGTCAGCAAGGAAGTGAGTGTAGCCGTAGATGCAGTATCCTGAATGACTCCATCGAAAGAGGAGGGGAGACCGGTGAGATGCCTAAGCCATTGCATCATTTTTTCTTCGAGTTCGGCAGCGGCCGGTGAAGTTTCCCATACCATACACTGCGCACCCAATGTGGCCGTGAGCATTTCTGCCAGTACAGACGGATAACTGCTGTTAGCAGGAAAATACGCAAAGAAATCCGGACTCTGCCAGTGGGTCATCCCAGGGATGATTTTCTCTTCGAAATCTTTCAGGATCTCTCCCATGGGCTCTCCTTGTTCAGGAGGAGTATCCGGAAAAAGAGATAATATCTCACCGGGTTTCACGCCGGATTTCACCGGGTATTTTTCAATATTTTCGTAGTAATCGGCCATCCAATCGACCACCTGATGGGCAAATTTTCTGAAATCTTTGATATCAAGCATGATAAAACAGAGTTGAAGGCTTCATATCCCTGACTTTGTTCTCCCTCAGCGGAGAGAGCGAAACAAGGATTATTATAGTTTTTTGATGTTTCGAAAGAACATCAGCAGGGAGAGCCAGTAGCCGTTGGATGCCTGACTGGTTTCAGACAGAGCAATTACGCCGTGCTCTCCTTCTGCCTGGGAGGGTACAAAAATAGTTTTTTTGTCATCCGGAATATTTTCGGAAATTTTGACCAGATAAGGGTATTCAAATTTAGCTCCGGCGACCAGTGTTAATTTGTCATATCCCTGTAAAAAGTCACGGACCGAGATTTGCGGTTTAAAGAACTCTCCGGGACTGAATGCTACCACGGCTTTTACATCCGGATTGTTTTTGGCTGCAAGCAGACACAGGGAAGCGGAAAAAGAGCTCCCGAACAGGACGACCGGTCGGTGGCTTTTTTGAACGGCAAAACGGATTGCTCCTACAATATCCTTAAGACAGTCGCTTTTTTTGGGATAAAGATGAAGAGAATCGGCCCTCCTGGCGGTTTCATTGGACACATAATGACTTTCTTTACCCTGGCGCAAGTCGACAGCCAGACAGTTATATCCGATCCTGACCAAACGCGGGGCGATATTTCTGTATTCTCCACGGCTGGCATCTTCATCATGAAAAAGCAGGATATAGGACTCATCTGCATTACCGGGGTAAAGATCAGCAGTAACCTGCAAAGAGTCGGTAGCAGGAAAGATAATCTTATCCTGAGCTTTGATTGGCAGAATGAGATTCCAAAATAACAAGAATGAGAGAATCAGGGTTTTAGGCAAATTCCCCGAGAATAATAATGTGATTGTTCTTTGCTTCAATGACACCTCCGTTTAATTCTACTGTTTTTTCAACTCCATCCTTGGTGATATAACGTACCGAACCCTCCTGCAGCGAGGAAATGATTGGGGCATGGTTGCGCAGGATCTCAAAAGATCCTTTGGTCCCCGGCACCTGTACTAATCTGACCTCTCCGGCAAAGACCTTTTTTTCTGGTGTTATGATTTCAAGATACAAGGCAGTAGGGTTTTAGTTTATTTTGATTCAGCCAGTAATTTTTGACCTTTTTCGATTGCTTCCTCGATCGTTCCGACCATATGAAACGCAGATTCAGGCAGTTCGTCCACTTCACCGTCCATGATCATTTTAAAACCTTTGATAGTGTCTTCAATGGAGACCCATTTTCCCGGCATGCCGGTGAATTGTTCTGCTACATGGAATGGTTGAGACAGGAAACGTTGAACTCTTCGGGCACGGTGAACGACCAGTTTATCCTCTTCTGAGAGTTCATCCATTCCCAGAATGGCGATGATATCGTTCAGTTCGTTATAGCGTTGAAGAATTTCTTTCACACGTTGTGCTGTGTCATAATGTTCTTTTCCCACAATATCGGGGGTAAGGATCCGTGAGGTGGAGTCGAGGGGGTCAACAGCGGGATAAATTCCAAGTTCGGCTATCTTACGGCTTAGTACAGTTGTAGCATCCAGGTGGGCAAAAGTAGTTGCCGGGGCCGGGTCGGTGAGGTCGTCAGCGGGAACATACACTGCCTGTACCGAGGTAATAGAACCGTGTTTGGTGGATGTGATCCTTTCCTGCATCTCCCCCATTTCGGTGGATAGAGTGGGTTGATATCCCACGGCTGAAGGCATACGTCCCAGCAGGGCAGACACTTCTGAGCCAGCTTGTGTGAAACGGAAGATATTATCCATGAAAAACAAAATGTCTTTTCCCTGACCTTCTCCTTCGCCATCCCTGAAATATTCAGCTACCGAAAGTCCTGACAAGGCTACACGCGCACGAGCGCCGGGGGGTTCGTTCATTTGGCCGAAAACCAGTGCCAGCTTGGAGTCTTTCAGTTTCTCCTGATCAACCTTAGACAAATCCCAGCCACCGGCTTCCATGTCTTTTTTGAATGCTTCACCGTAGTCGATTACCCCGGCTTCCAGCATCTCACGAAGCAAGTCATTTCCTTCCCGGGTACGTTCTCCCACACCTGCAAATACGGAAAGGCCGGAATAAGTTTTTGCGATGTTGTTGATCAGCTCAAGAATAATAACGGTCTTTCCCACACCGGCACCTCCAAACAAACCCGTTTTCCCTCCTTTTGAATAGGGTTCAATCAGGTCGATAACCTTGATGCCGGTATAAAAGACTTTTTTTTCGGTCGACAAGTCAACGAAACGAGGGGGGGTTCTGTGGATGGGGTACCCTTTTGCTTTGTCCAATGTGCCCAGCCCATCAATAGATTCTCCGGTAACATTCATGAGCCTTCCGCGAATTTGTTCTCCTATGGGCATTCGGATAGGAGCTCCCGTAGCATTAACTTCCATGCCGCGACGAAGACCGTCGGTGGAATCCATTGCAATGGTACGTACGGTTTTTTCACCTATTTCCTGCTCAACTTCCAGAATCAGGATGGACCCATCGTTTCTTTTTATTTCCAATGCGTCATAAATATTGGGAAGCACTGACTCTTCTCCTTCAAACCTTACGTCTACCACCGGTCCGATAACCTGGGTTATAATGCCGATATTCTTTTTCTTAGCCATATATCTGAACTTTTATGTTACAAACTTAAAATTTAAATATTTCCTATGCTTAGATGGTTTAATGTAAAACTTTTCTATTTTGTCCTTGATATCAGATTGGTGATAAGTTCTTCCAACCACAGCCTTCTTTCTGAGCTGACTTCTGTTTTTGCCAGCTCGTTCATTCCTTTCCGAAAATAGTCAGCTATGATATTTTTGGTTATTTCCTGAATATTTACAGAATCGTAAAAATTCTTGATTGTGGAAATGTACTCCCGGTCATCTGATAAGGGCGAGTTTAGTATCTCCACCATTTCTTTTTTTCTGTCTTCGGGCAGGTGTCCAAGCGTATAGACCAGTAAAAAAGTTTTTTTATTACAGAGAATATCCCCGCCAATTGTTTTCCCAAAAGTTTCAGTATCTCCGTAACTATCGAGAAAATCATCCTGGATTTGAAAGGCCAGACCCAGATATCTTCCGCTCTTATAAAGATGGTTGATTTGTTTTTCAGTTGCTCCGGCAATAATTCCCCCGATTTTCATTGCTCCGGCCAGAAGAACTGCTGTTTTCATCTCAATCATAGTCAGATAGTCCTCTACTGTAATTTCCAGGATGTTTTCATAATTCATATCCAGTTGCTGGCCTTCACATACCTTAAGGGCCGTATCATTGAAAATTTCCAGCAGCCGGTACAGTCTGTCCCGGGGTGCTTTCAGCAAATACCTGTATGCATAGATCGAAAGAGCATCTCCCGACAGGATTCCGATATTTACGTTCCACCGGGTATGTACGGTGGAATGATTTCTGCGCAAGGCAGCCTTATCCATGATATCGTCATGGATCAGTGTGAAGTTATGAAACAGCTCAATGCTAATAGCAGGAGCCAGGGCATCCTCAATATTATCTTTGAACAGATTTGCTGTCATAAGGGTCAGTACCGGACGAATCCGTTTGCCTCCCAGGTTGAGTATGTAACGGATAGGTTCGTATAATTCAACAGGAGTCTCCGGGATATCCAGTTCCTGAATAATCTTATTCACTCTTTCGGATAACTCGTTAAATGTATACATGGTACCTCAACAGACTAATTTTTTAATTATTGTTTTAGTGCTTCGGCTCCTCCTACAATATCCAGGATCTCTTTGGTGATGGCCGCCTGGCGTGCCTTGTTATAATGCAGGGTAAGTTCTTTGATCAGTTCATTGGCATTATCGGTAGCCTGGTGCATGGCTGTCATCCTGGCTCCGTGTTCTGCAGAAAAGGAATCCAGCAAAACTTTATAAAACTGTATCCTCAGGGTTTTTGGAATCAGGTCATTTATCAGTTCGTCCCGGGTGGGTTCAAAAATATAATCCACTTTTATACCGGATTCTTCTCTTTTTTCCTTCTTTCCAACAACGGGCAGGAAAGTTTCGTGGGTAAGTAGATGTACGGCGGCATTCTTAAACTGGTTGTATATAAAGTCGATCCGGTCATATTTTCCTGAAAGGAACAGATCGGTAAAATGGGTTTCCAATTCAACGACTCCTGTAAAATCAAGTTTATCAAAAATTTCGGTATTGAACCCTTCCATCGGATATTTTTTTGATTTCAGAAAATCAGCTCCCTTTTTTCCGATGGCAAAGAATGAGAGTTGTTTTTGCTTCCATTGTGTGGCATATTCGGTAGTAGCCACCTCGAGGGCTTCAGCGATGGCATTGTTGTTAAAAGCACCACAAAGGCCCCTGTTTGAAGTTACCAGGATGAGAAGTACTTTTTCGGGGGGACGATCCTGCATCAAGGGATTCTCCACATCATTTTCCAGACCCTGGCGGATGCTGGCCATAATGTGTTCGAGTTTGTTGGCATAGGGCCGGAGCATAAGAATTTTCTCCTGATTTTTTCTCAGTTTGGCTGCGGCCACCATTTTCATAGCCTGAGTGATCTGCCTCGTTGACTTGACACTGGTGATTCTGGTTCTTATTTCTTTTAATCCTGCCATAAAATAGTGAAAAATGAAATTACTCTTCTTTATATTTAGATGTCAGGTCGGAAATGATCTTCTCGAGTTTTTTGGCTACATCCTCCGGAAACTCTCCTTTTTTGATGGTTTTCAGGATGTCCTTATGTTTGATTTCCAACAGTTCCAGGAATTCTCCCTCAAAATCCTTCACCTTGCTGATAGGCACATCCCGTAATAATCCTTTTGTTCCGGCAAAAATGATAGCGACCTGTTTTTCCACGGGTACCGGAGAGTACTGATTTTGTTTTAGAATTTCAACATTTTTAGCTCCTTTGTCAAGGATTGTTCGGGTAGAGGCATCCAGATCGGAACCGAATTTAGAAAAAGCTTCCAGTTCCCGGTATTGGGCCTGATCGAGTTTCAGAGTGCCTGCCACATTTTTCATGGATTTAATCTGAGCGGCCCCTCCTACACGGCTGACGGAGATTCCCACATTGATGGCCGGACGTACCCCGGCATTGAAAAGATCGGATTCCAGGAATATCTGACCGTCTGTGATAGAGATTACATTGGTCGGGATATAGGCGGAAACGTCGCCGGCCTGGGTTTCAATGATCGGTAAAGCAGTGAGCGATCCGCCACCTTTCACCATCTTCTTAATAGATGGCGGCAGATCATTCATTTGGGCGGCTATTTCATCCGATTCGATAATTTTGGCAGCGCGTTCCAGAAGACGGGAATGCAGGTAGAACACATCGCCGGGATAAGCTTCACGTCCCGGAGGGCGACGCAGCAACAGGGATACTTCACGGTAGGAGACTGCTTGTTTGGAAAGATCGTCATAGATGATCAGTGCTGCTTCACCGGTATCGCGAAAGAATTCACCAATGGAAGCACCGGCAAAAGGAGCATAAAACTGCAGGGCTGCCGGGTCGGAGGCGGTAGCTGCGACGATTACGGTATAATCCATGGCCCCATAATCTTCCAGGGTCTTGGCAATATTGGCTACGGTTGAACCTTTTTGGCCGATGGCTACATAAATACAATACAGTGGTTTTCCGTCCAGGAAGTTTTGTCGTTGGTTGATGATCGTATCAATGGCGATGGCAGTCTTCCCGGTTTGCCGGTCGCCAATGATCAGTTCACGCTGTCCCCGTCCTATGGGGATCATGGCATCAATGGCTTTGATACCTGTCTGTACAGGCTCATTCACCGGTTGCCGGAAGATCACGCCGGGAGCTTTTCTCTCGAAAGGCATTTCGTACAGGTCTCCTGTGATGGGGCCTTTGCCGTCCAAAGGCTGTCCCAGCGGGTTGATTACCCTACCCAGCAGAGACTTCCCTACCATGATGGAGGAGATGCGGTGAAGTCTTTTGACTGTGTCTCCTTCCCTGATGCCTTCGGAAGGTCCCAGGAGTACGGCTCCCACATTGTCTTCCTCAAGGTTCATAACAATTCCCTGTATCCCGTTTCCAAATTCAATAAGTTCGTTGGCCTGTACATTTGAAAGTCCGTAAATACGGGCGATGCCGTCTCCTACCTGCAGAACGGTTCCCACTTCTTCCATGGAAATCTGTGAGGTGATCCCTTCGATCTGTTGTTTTAATATTTCTGATACTTCACTGGGTTTGATTGTAGCCATAATGGAATCTCTTTTCTATTTTGTTCTGGTAAGTTCTTTCTTCATGTTTTGTAAAGCCGAGTGGACACTTGCGTCAAACCGGATATCTTCAATGTTCAGGATGAAGCCTCCGATAATTTCCGGATCGGTTAGGGTGGTGAGTTGGATATCGGACTTAAGTCTTTCACTCAGCCGTTTTTGAATTTCCCCAACAATAGTTTTATCAATTGTCTTGGTGGTTGTCAATTGGACATAGGTAATTCCCTGCAGTTTTTTATATTGATCAATAAAATCGCGTGCAATGTCAGGAAGGAAGATTTCTCGGTTGTTTAGCAGGATAAGATTGAGAAATTGTGTTGTAAGAGGCTGTATAAAAGGATAAAATGAGTGTTTCAGCACATTTATCTTCTCCGCTTCGGTGATGACAGGGCTATCCAGAACATCCCTGAATTCCGGATTGTCCTGTATGGCAGACTGAATCAGGTTGATATCCCGGAAAGCTTCGTTCAGCATCCCTACATCACGGGCGGCCAAATAAAAGGCTTTGGCATATCTAACGGCTATTTGGCTGACATTCATTGATTATTGTGTGAAAGAGTTAATTTAACCGGATATCTTCCAGATATTTTTCGATCAGTTTCTTTTGCTCGGTATCCGCAGATAGTTTTTCGCGAAGGATTTTTTCGGCAATATCCACCGACAGTTCAGCCACTTGTTTTTTTATTTCGTCCAGAGCCGTGGCTTTTTCCTGGCGGATATTCAGCCGGGCCACTTCTATGATCTTATTGGCTTCCTGGGAGGCTTCTTGTTTTGCTTTATCCACAATCTGGATTTTTATCTCCCTGGCTTCCTTCAGGATTTTCTCCTTTTCAATGCGAGCTTCCCGGATGATTGCTTCGTTATCAGTTTTCAACTTTTCCATTTCAGCCCTGGCTTTTTCTGCAGTGCTTAATGCTTCTGAGATAGATTCCTCCCTTTCCCTGAGGGAGTTGAGAATCGGTTTCCAGGCAAATTTTTTCAGAATGATTAACAGCAAAGTAAAGGAAACCAGCATCCAGAATAATAAGCCTACATCAGGGGTTACAAGTTCCATGATATTTTGTTTTTAATAAGACATTGTTTCAAAAGAAGAAAGAAGCAAAGCAGTTCAGCCAATCGCTGAACCACTTTGCAAGGTTTCACTACTTCTGGAACAGGATCAGCAGACAGATCACGATGGCGAAGAAAGCTACTCCTTCAATCAGGGCTGCGGAGATGATCATGTTCGACCGGATATCCCCGACAGCTTCCGGCTGGCGGCTGATAGCTTCCATGGCTTTGCCTCCGATCTGACCGATGCCGATACCGGCACCGATAGCAGCCAGACCGGCTCCAAATCCTGCCCCCATGAGTCCGAGGGTTGAACCTGCTGCCTGAAGTAAAATCATTAATGGTAACATAAGCATAAAATTTAGTTAATATATAGAACTAATGGTGAGGTTTTTCCATTGCCAGACCAACATATAAGGCAGATAATAAAGTAAATACGTATGCCTGGATAAAGGCAACCAAAATTTCGAGTAAGGTCAGGAAAACCGTAAAAGGAACCGAAACAAACGATATTCCATAACCACCCAGTAAACTCATTTCCCCGAAAATAAATATCAGAGCAAAAAATCCCAGGGCCACTATATGTCCGGCAATTATATTGGCAAAAAGCCGGATTACCAGGACAATATGTTTGATGAAAAGACTCAGGAATTCAATCAGGGGTAACAAAGGAATCGGAAACTTCAGCCACCAGGGGACGCCGGGGGTGTTAAAAATATCTATCCAGAAATATTTTGTAGAACTTAAAATAACAAGTGCAAAAGTAAACAAGGCCATGACAGTGGGGATCGCAACATTTCCCATCACATTGGCCCCTCCCGGAGGGATGGGGATCAGCCCAAAGATATTGTTGAAAAAAATGAAGAAAAACAATGTCAGGAGATAGGGCATGTATCGTTCATATTTTTCGCCGATAGAAGGCCTTGCCACTTCGTCCCGGATAAAGAGGATCAAAGGTTCCATAAGATTTTGCATACCATGAGGAGCCTCATTTCTATGCTGTTTGTAAGCATTTGCAATAGAGACAAAGAGCCAGATCATAAACAACATGGTGAAAAGAAAGGCTACGGTGACTTTCGTTATCGAAAGGTCAAGAGGCTTGACAATAGAACCGTCCGGCAGTTCCTCAACGATTTTTCCGTGATATTTTTCTTCTGTAGAGATTTTGAACCCCTTGTAATTGCTTTCTCCGTGATGGAGTTTAGAGCTGAAAAATATATGCAGGCCTTTGTCTTTACTATATAAAATGACCGGTAAGGGGATACTGCAATGATAATCCTTGTAAGTAAAAAGATGCCATTCATAGGAATCCATGATGTGATCCATGATCATTTCTCTGGCATCAAAGGATCGGGGCGTTTGTTCCTGTGCAGAGGCAGACTCCTTTTTTTCTTTGCTTTCCGTATTATGTGACAGCATCGCTGACGATAAAACAATTATCGTCAATGTTGCAAGAAAAAAAACAGAGGTTATTTTTAAGCGTTGTTTCACCACAGAAGCTTTTACAGAGTAGTGGAGCAAAAATAAAAAAAAAACAGTATTAACTACCTGATATGAATTTCTTATTTATTTTTTTTTGCAGAAAGTATTGAAGAATATGTTACCAGTGAATATCCGGTATACAGAACCAATACATAAACAAGGAAAAGGGCATTGTTTGTTTTGACCAGGATCAGATAAAGCAGTATAAAAACAAAAAGAAGAAAAAACTTGATGCCGGTGAGTAAAATGAAACGGTTGATAAAACGGGCTGTTTTATCATTTTTTTTACGAAGAAGCAAGAAGGCAAACCCGAGATATAAAAAAAGGAAAAAACCAATCAAAGCAGGAATTACGGAAAGATAAAGCTTTGAAAAACACTGATGGAGGATCACTGCCGCAACAATAAAAAAGAATGTGGTAATGGAGATGTGTATCAAAGGTCTTCTATACAGGGACATAGGTCTTATTTTAGAAAATCTTTTATGGCTACATAAATTGCCAGGGAAACTGAGACAATGGACAACAGCAAGGTAAAGAAAGGAAAAGAAAGGTTCAGCTTTTGGTCCAGTTTTAATCCTCCGAAAACACCGAGAAAAATGATCACTCCCATTTCGAGTGCCATGCTGGAGTATTTAACATAGTTATCAAGCTGTTTTTTTGTCTTCCGCAGCGGCAGTTTTTGATTTGTTTTTTTCTTCCTGGTGGAAGATTTTTGAGCTTCTGTCATCGGTCATATTACAATTGCCTGTAAACTTCGAGCCGGGTTCTATAGCCAGTTTATTGGTCATGATATCGCCATTGATACGGGCTGTTTTTCTCAGGGATAGTAGTTCGGAGACGGTTATTTTTCCTTCAATAAATCCAAAAACTTCAGCATTTTTGCACGTAATCTCTCCTTTTACCTTTCCGGTTTCACCGATAACCAATTTCCCTTTGGTGGTAATGTTTCCTGTAAGACTACCTTCGATACGTATTCCTTCATTGGAATTGATGTCTCCGGTGATTTCCGTTCCTGCGGTAATAAAATTTACAATTACATTGTTGCTATCTGTGCCGTTATATTTAGCCATTTTTATTTAATTTTATGTGTGTGATATTGTTTATTCTTCACTTACAAATTAAGGGTATAAAGGTAGAAAAAACCCTTGGTTTTCCAATACTGCCGGGTTTTACTTTTTCTTTCCGTCGTATGCCCATTTCAGATACAGGGCACCCCAGGTAAATCCGCCTCCGAAGGCTGCGAGGATAAGATTATCTCCTTTTTTTAGTTGGTCTTCCCATTCGTACAGGCACAGAGGAATGGTTGCGGTAGTGGTATTTCCGTATTTCTGTATATTGATCATTACTTTTTCCTTAAGGAGTCCCATTCTTTTGGCGGTGGCTTCAATAATTCTCATGTTGGCCTGATGAGGGACCAGCCAGTTGAGTGTTTCAGGAGTCAGATTATGTTTTTTCATCATTTCAACGGACACATCCGCCATACGTGATACGGCAAATTTAAAAACCACTTTTCCATCCTGATAGACGAAATGTTCCCGGTTTTCAACGGTTTCATGAGAAGGCGGTCTGACAGAGCCTCCTGCTTTCATATAAAGATATTTTCTGCCGGAACCGTCCACATGAAAGATATGATCCATTATGCCAATCTCTTCCTCGGTAGGTTCAAGAAGAACCGCAGCTGCAGCATCTCCGAAGAGAGGACAGGTTGTGCGGTCGGTATAGTCGGTGATAGCAGACATTTTATCGGTTCCGACAACCACTACCTTCTTGTATTTCCCGGACTCAATAAATTCAGCTGCTGTTTGTAGCGTAAAAAGAAAGCCGGAACAAGCCGCATTGATATCAAAACTCCATGCATTTTTGATACCGACCTTGTCACTGATAATGTTTGAGGTAGCCGGAAAAAGACGGTCGGGTGTAACAGTAGCACATAAAAGCAGGTCTATGTCCTCAGGGGAGGTTCCGGTTTTTTCCAGTAATCCCCTGACGGCTTTGGCTCCCATGTAAGAAGATCCTCGTTCTCCTTTCAGGATTCGTCTTTCTTTGATCCCGATGCGTTGCATAATCCATTCGTCAGAAGTGTCTACCATCTTAGACAGTTCTTCGTTGGTAAGTTTATAATCAGGGACCCAGGCGTGAACGCCGGTGATGGCAGCATGAATTTTATTCATTTTATTTGAAAGCTTTTAAGATTTTATTGGTTAAATCCGCCCTGACAATTTCCAGGGCCTGGTGTAACATGTTTTTTATGGCAGTTTCATTGGAGATCCCATGACCTATAATAACATTTCCGTTAACGCCAAGAACAGGGGTTCCTCCGTATTTTTCAAAGTTAAAACGTTCCAGAAAATCATCTTTTATTCCTCTGGCTTTGGCAATAAAATAAAAAGATTCGGCTTCTTTCAGGACAACATTACCAATAAAACCGTCACAAACCACTACATCCGTTTTATCAGAAGTAAAAAATTCGTTGCTTTCAATATTTCCCACAAACCGGTAACGGCGGGTGTCTTTCATCATTTCGTAAGCGGACCGTGTGACCAGGTTTCCTTTGGTAGATTCTGCCCCGATATTCAGGAGGGCAACACGGGGTTCGGGGATTTTGAATACATATTGAGCATACAGGGATCCCAGGAGGCCGTATTGAAAAAGAACATCAGGTCTGGAATCGGGGGCAATACCCACATCCAGTATTATGGTTTGTCCGTTGTGGAGATTGGGCAAGGTAGCAGCAATCGTGGGGCGAATCACTCCCGGGATGGTTTTGACAGTCATGGTTGTCCCTACGAGCATAGCTCCGGTATTCCCTGCGCTGGCAAAAGCGTCCACTTTCTTTTGTTCCAGGAGCTTGAACCCTATAACAATACTGGATTCTTGTTTTTGGCTAAAGGCTTTGGTGGGATGATCCCCCATTTCTATTACTTCTGGGGCATGAACAATATCCGCACAGTCTTTCAGTACGGGATATTTTTTCAGTTGTTTATGGATGATCTCTTTATTGCCGACCAGAACGATCCGGACGTCCTCAGGAAGCGTTTTCTTGGCAAGTTCCGCTCCGGCCAAGATAGCGTGTGGAGCATAATCACCGCCCATCACGTCCAGTCCTATACGTATCATTATACGAAAAGATTAAACTGAGGCTTCTTTCTCAATCACTTGCCTGCCACGATAAAAACCGCATTCCGGACAAACATGGTGATACTGTACGGTAGCACCGCAATTCGGGCAGGTCATTACCGTAGGAATTGCAGCTTTGTAATGCGTTCTTCTTTTGTTCCTTCTTTGCTTCGATGTTTTACGTTTTGGATGTGCCATAATGCTTCTAATTTATATTTTTTAATATTCCTTTTAATGCTGACCAACGTTCGTCATTGGTTTGTACATTTCCCTCCACAGACAATTCTTCCAGCTTTTTTAACATAACCGGATTACAGGTAGGATGACCTTCCTCATCATTCGGATGTACTCTGCGTAAAGGCAGAGCAAGATGGATAAATTCGTATATATACTGACTGATATTTAAAAAATAATCATCTTCGGGTATGGTGAGAGCATTGGCTGATTCCTCAATTCTTTCGTGACCGAATTTCACATACAGCGAGTATGTGAAATGAACAGGCAAATCAAACATTTCAAGACAGCGGTCACAGGGAACCCTCACCGTTCCGTCAATGAAAAAATCAAATGTCAGCATGCGTGTGGACTTATGCAGGATTACCTCTATATGAAGTTGACCTTCTTTGATTTCGGATTCCGGGAAAATTTCAAAGAACGAACTATCTATTTCGAAATCAAAAATATGGTCACCTTCTTTTAATCCTTTGAAGGGAATTCTAAACCTATCCGCATACCTCACACTCATCCCTCAAAAATATTTCGTGCAAAAGTAGAAATTTATATGATAACAAAAAAAATATTCCCGGTTATCATCATGATAACATGATTCATAGTGATGTGCCGTATTATGCCTTTACCGGATCATAAGTTCAATATGCTTCAATAAATCACCACTTTATGAGAGTATATCTCTTTTGGGGTCTGTATCATTATAAGGTAGAGCCCGGGAGGCACGTTTCGGTTACCTCCGGAAAGGGAGAGGGAGATATCATTCTTTCCGGGATTCACATGAAAAAATTCAGTATAACGGGTACTGCCATCCATGCTCAGTAACTTTATTTGTGCAGGCTGATTTGTAATTGCCGAAAGAGACAAATGCAAAACAGATTGTACCGGGTTTGGATAAACCTCCAAACGGCTATTCTCGTTTTTTTGCGGGCGGATTCCTGCCGTAATGTCCGGAGGGGTGAGTTTTTTAGTTGTATAAATTCTATAGGCTCCGGGCGAGAAGGTGAAATGATAGTCAGGATTTGTGATTACCAGAGAATCTCCGCTAAAATATTCGTACCAGGTTCCTGTGGAAGGGAATGTTAAGGTAGCGGTTTTCTCAGTCACATCAAAGTTCCCGGTTATCAGGAGGTTCATGCTGGTGTCACGGATGGTGATCGTTTTTATCGCATCTGAGGTATTCAATATAAAATCAGAACTCTGAAAAACGGGTTGCTCTTTTTTTAAACGGATCAGTGCTCCCATTACCTGATACAGTTTTCTCCTTTTCATATCGTTGTAATAATCCCAGCGAATGGGTTTATTCCCTGTGCGTCCGTTGTATTCGATCGAATAATCATATCCCATCTCTTCAAATTGCCAGATCATTTTAGGTCCCGGCACAGTAAAGAAAAAAGCAGAAATCAATTCAATTCGTTGGAGGGCTGTGGGAAGATTTTTGATGTTGTAGTCTCCCGAGGCATTCCCATAGGTCAGATTATTATACATGAGCCTTTCTTCATCATGACTCTCCATATAACCCACGATGTTCGGGCTGGACCACTCTCTGTTTTTCCATGAGATCCACCCAAAGTCCCAGTTACCACAAGGACCTGACGGGTAACCCATGGATGCCTGACCATATTGGCAGTTCAGGTTTCCCCATAGCAACATCCCATAGGCGGACAGTTCCTTTTCTTCGCTGTTTTCCGTAAAATGTTCAAGGATCAGAATCGCATCGTTTTTTACTTTCCGGATGGAATCAGCGTAGTTTTCCAATATCCGAATGCGGGAAGCATCGTAAGCCCATCCGTTTCCCGGCGTATTGGTGAATCCTTTGGTGAAGTCAAACCGGTATCCGTCCATATGGTATTCGTTGATCCAGTACCGGGTTACACGGATGACAAAATTTTTTGTTGCCGGACTTTCATGATTAAAATCATAACCCCAGCTATAATCCGTATTGGGAGAGGTTGTATTGTACCAGGGGTTTTCCGGGGAAGGTTCTCCCCATTGTCCGGCATCAGGATCGAAATAAAGTTTTACCAAAGGGCATTGGCCCATGGAATGATTCAAAACAATGTCCTGAATTACTGCGATTCCAAGGGCATGGCAAGTGTCGATAAAAGCTTTCAGATCATTTTTTGGGCCGTAATACTTATCCGGGGCAAAATAATAATCGGGATTGTAGCCCCAGCTTTCGTTCCCCTCAAATTCATTGATAGGCATCAGTTCGATAGCATTAATTCCAAGTCTTTTCAGGTATTCCAGTGTGTCGATAAGTGACCGGTAGGTATGTTGCGCGGTAAAATCCCGAACTAATAATTCGTAGATCACAAGATTATTGTTTTTCGGAGGTTGGAACCCGGTATGTTTCCATGGATAAGGCGTTTGTGCAGTTTGCAGTATGGATACAATGCCTTCGGTTTTGCCTGTGGGATAAGGCTTCAGCCCCGGATAAACCCATTTGGGAATCCAGGGGTCGTTCCACGGATCCAGAATCTTGTCGGCAAAGGGATCGCCGATGCGGATTGTCCCGTCCACCAGATACTGAAAAGAATATTCCTGTAACGGCTGCAGATGGTTGATACGGATCCAGTAATGTTTTCCGTCAGGGGTACGTTTCATATAACTACTGTCACAGGGCAGCCAGTTGTTAAAATCCCCGATGACAAAAACATACTCTTTAAAAGGAGCATAAAGAGAAAGAATTACGGAGGAATCGTTCAGATAATTTATACCTTCTGAGATTCCTTCGGGAAGGTCTTCCGTAACCACGGGAGGGCGTACGTAAAAGTAGAAAGAATCGGTTACGGAGCCGGTGATGTCATAAGCAGTAAAATAAGCCGTATGACCTCCCGTTTGGTACATTTCCAGGTTTAGGGTTAAATCACTATTGGTTGTACCTGAAATATAGGTTTTATCTATAAACAGATTCATGCTGTCGGCTTTGGTGGCAGTGGCGTCCATGTACAAAGTGTCTCCTGTTTTCAAAATTAGTGATGATTCTTGTGGTATTAGGATGCTCACATTCAGCCCTTCGGGAAAGACATTCACGAAAAGATCGGAAGTTTGTTTGGTGGCATCGGCACTTCGGAAAACAAAAGCCATCTTTGCTATTGTGTCGTTTGTGTTTACACTGTAAAAAGTACGGATATCAGGCGAGATATCCAGTTCGTAGGTATAATTTCCCAGATAGATGAGTTGTGGCTGTGCAGAATTATCCCCCCACGACCCGATCACGTTTTGCCATCCTTCTTTTCCTTTCAGGATTACACCGGTATGGGTGTAGATATCTCCTGTAAAGTTTTTCAGGGCACCGGAGACCTTGTCGGAATGGAAATAAACTTTTACAGGTTGTGTTTCAACAGGAACTTCCGGGTCGGTAGTAACCACCTGTGCCTGAAGAGAAGAAAAAGCCAGAAAAAAAGCCAGGAAACTAAAAATGCTTTTTGAAAGATCTGTTCGTTTCATGAAATGTTGTTTTAACGCAGTTCGAGGATCAAGGGAGTATGGGGAAGAACATCAATGACCGGGTGAAGAAGATAGGATTTATGATCAAAAATATTCACTCCATAGGTGTATTTCCCGGTGATTTCATCAAATCTTCCGGTATTTAAATGGGTCGTTTTCTTATTCTTGTTGAGGATAACCATAATTGTTTTTTCCGGTATTGATCTAAAGAAAACATATACTCCGTTTTCAGGCATAAAATGAATAAGACTTCCTGATTGAACAGCAGGTTCATTTTTCCGCCAATTCAACAACCTTTTCATTTCATCCTGTATTTTTTTGACGGCGGGATTTATATTTTGCCCGGTAAATGCATTGGCAATATCTCCCGGCCATCCCCCTGGAAAATCTCTGCGAATGGTGCCGTGGTCATTGTCTTTTCTGTTGCTCATAAGCAGCTCGGTACCGTATAAAATCTGGGGAATACCCCGGGTGGTCAGCAGGAAAGCCATTCCCAGCCGGAAGAGAGCTGTGTCGTTGTGGACTTGCCTAAAAAAACGATTCATATCATGATTATCCCCGAAAATGACCAGGTTATCGGGGGCAGGATAGACAAAATCCCGTGCCAGGACATCATAGAGCTTTCTCCATCCGGCATTCCAGTTTTCTTTTTCTGTCAGACTTTGTGACAGGGCCTGCTGTAGCGGAAAGTCCATAAGACCGGGAAGGCCGGGTTTGTATCCATCCCTGTTGATTTGTCCTTTTTGCCAATAAGAAACGAAGGATGGATGGGTATTCCATTCTTCTCCTACGATCATAAAATGCGGGTATTCCTCCAGGATCCTGCGTGTCCACCGTGCCATGAAATTTTTATCAGGATAAGGATAGGTGTCCATACGAATTCCCTGAAGACCGGCATATTCTATCCACCAGATGCTGTTCTGGATCAGGTACGTGGCTAAAAAAGGATTTTTCTGGTTTAAGTCAGGCATGGTAGGGACAAACCATCCCTTCGTCAGTTTGATACGGTCGGCCCGGGAGGCGTGAGGATCCATATTAACCGAATGAATATGGTTGGTGATAAAATAGTCGGGATACTCATTGATCCAGTCAGAGGAGGGAAGGTCTTTCATCCACCAGTGCTCCGATCCGCAATGATTGAAAACCATATCCATGATAAGTTTGATACCGTTTATTTGGCATGCATGTCCCAATTGTCTGTACAGATCGTTGGTTCCCAGCCGGGGGTCCACCCTGTAAAAATCGGTAATGGCATAACCGTGATAAGATTGTTCGGGTTGGTCGTTTTCCAGAACCGGGGTGGACCATAATGCCGTAAATCCCATTTCTTTAATGTAATCCAGATGATCTATGATTCCTTGAATATCACCTCCGTGTCTGCCGTAAGGTTCTTTACGGTCCAGGCCTTCTTTCATACTTTTCACCTCATCATTGGCAGGATCCCCGTTGGCAAAACGATCAGGCATCAATAAGTAAATTACATCCGAAGGACCAAAGCCATCCCGGGAGACAGATCCTGTTTTCCGTTTTTTTAATGCATAGACGTATCTGTAAAATCTTTTCCCGCCCTTAGAAAAGTCGATATAAAAGTTTCCCGGGCTGATACCTGATTTGACAGACAGATGCAGAAACAAATAATTTGGATTATCGGTTTTTGAAACAGAGTCTATTGTAATGCCAGAATATGCAGTAAGAACAACCTGAGATTTTGCTATGTCCTTACCATGGACCAGGATCTGAAGATACGGGTTTTTCATTCCCACCCACCAGGAAGGAGGTTCGATATGATCGGGAATGTTTTGTCCGTAGATTGAGACGAAAACAAAAGAAAGCAATAAGCACAAATACGTACGAAACATAGTGATTGCATTAAAACTGATAGGATAAATTCATAAAGGTTATGGCGTTAATGGTGTTGCCACTGAAATCAAAAAAGGTATTACAATCCCACGCCGAACCTGTTCCGCCAGGAGTTTTCATTTGGGATGTAATCCAGTCGGGTTCCCAGTAAAAAATTCCTTTTCCCCCTCCGTCAATGATTTCCTGCGTTAAAGTTACAAGATAGTTATATTGGCCCTGACGGTTGGCCGGATAATCCGGTAAAAGTTTATTCACATCAATAATATTTCCCAGATTATCTGCGTTTTGGAGGGTCCATGGATAGGCTGTTTCCATCACCATTACCTCTTTTCCGTATTTCTTGCGGAGTTGGTCCGTATAGTTGCTGATGTTTGCCAAAGGAACATCTGACCACATATAATAATAAGAAAAACCGATTATGTCGAAATTACCCAGCCCTTTTTCCTGAAGTCCGTCAAACCACGTTATTGCATTTTCCGGTTGAGCTATATGTAGGATTATTTTGGGATGAACCGTACTTTCCGATCCTGCGTCCCGGATAGCCCGGATAGCGGCATTTATCAAATAAATAAAATCTCCGGTATGATGCCAACGGTCACCCTGAGGCAGTAAAAAGCCCGGGTTGATTTCATTTCCGGGCTGGACATACTCCGGCATTAAATGGAGCTGATCCAGTTTTTTCAAGGAGAGATAGGTGTATTGGTAGATACTGTCGTGCAATGTTTTCAGATCAAGATCCTGCCAGGCCACGGGGATGATCTGATGGCCGGGATCAGCCCATGTGTCTGAATAATGGATGTCGAGGCATACCTGTAACCCGGATTTTTTGGCACGGGATATTCCAAGTTTCACATCATCAAAATCATTGTACATCCGCGATTCTTCAGGCTTGTATATTTCTTTGGTCCATACGGGGTTGTGAAAAAGGCGGAACCGGATAACATTTGCGCCATGAGTCTTGAAGATCATATAAGGATCTTTAACATATCCGGAATCGCGAAAGATGCCTCCGTGTTCCAGGATCTGGTTGGCAAAGGACAAATCAGCGCCCATAACAAACTGATCCGGAGTGTAGAATGTTCTTTGGGTACCGGATTCTTCCTTGTTGCACCCGGCAGCCAAAAGTATCAATAATATAGAAATGAAAAGGTAATTCATGATATAAACAGTCAGTCAAAAAAATAAATGTAAAATAAGAAGAATTGTGGAAAAGAAAAAGCGGTTAACTTTTCGGGTTAACCGCTTTTTTTAATACACCAACTTTAATTTTTCATGATTTTGTATGTGTAAACAGGTCCGCTCAGATCCAGGGTGATGGTATAGTTTCCGTCGGCTGCAATCGGGATGTTGGCACCACCTGCATCCAGTTTACGGTCGTCTCCGTCATCTCCATAATTCAAAGCCCAGTCGTCATTGGCTCTGAATTTGATTTCTCCGGCAACCAGGTCAAGAGTAATGGTCCAGACATTATTGACCTTATCATAGGTCATATCAACATCAACGCTCCAGTCGTAAGGAGGTACGGACGAACCTATCAGACCCCAGTCTGTTTTCGTGTATGTATAAGTGGTTACATTCAGATCGGCTTTGATAAGGAAGTATCCTGGTCCACCCGGGACTTTTATATTATTGCCTCCCCAGTTACCTATCTGCAACGTTCCGGACATTCCGGATGCATCAGGATCACCAATAGTATTATCCTGTTCCCATGCGGGAACCTTGAGGAATTTTAACTCCGTTGTATCCTGTGAAAACCACAAATATCCTTCATAGACACCATTGTCTTTAACCGAATAAATGACGGTATTGGTATTGGCAGGATCCCATTCGCCCCAGGCTGGGTTCCAGTCATCCTGGTAACTCCCCGGTACGTAAAGTTTGGGATAATCAATCACTTCTTCAAACGGTGTGATGTTCATGGAAATGGGTTGCGAGTAAAGTGTATCCACATCCTTGTGGATAGCTGCGGTAACCCTGACTTGTACATTAGCCGCTTCTCCCGGAAAAGCATTAAGAGTCAAAAGAGCATTGTTGACCGTTCCCTCCAGGACATCCATACTGGTAGTGTTGGTAATCCCCAGAATGGCGGGATTGGCAAAATTGTCAGCAGCCAAATCAAGTTCCAGGGTATAGAAAACAGAAGCCTGAAATCCAAAATCTGCAGGGCTCCAGCTGAAAGTAGTCATGATATTGTCTTCGGTAGAGTCTGTCAGAATATAGCTACTCCCATCGGCGGGGGCAGTTATCTCGGGCGCAGTATATACACCGACCACTGGTTCTCTCACTTCTTTTTCACATGAAACCAGAAAAGCAAGACCGGCAATCAGTGATAAAATCGGATATATTTTCTGTTTATTCATCATCTTATTTTTTTTAGCAGTTAAAGATTAATATCCCGGATTCTGAGTAAGGTTTGGATTGGCAGCAATATCTGAAGAAGGAATTGGGAAGACATCATATTTGCTGTCTGTTGATTTTCCTTCTTTTATACCGCCTTTCCAGGCCCAAACGTAATCTGTGTTACTGAATTTCCCGAAACGTACCAGGTCCGTTCTTCTGTATCCTTCCCAGAACAATTCTCTGGCCCGTTCGTCCAGGAGGAAGTCCAGGGTAAGGTCGTCGGCTGTAATATCTGCCGAATTATCACCATAAGCCCGTTCCCGTAATGCGTTAACATAACCGAGGGCTGTTCCCAGGTCTCCGCCGGAGCCCCCGCGTAAAACCGCTTCGGCATACATCAGATAAGCATCTGCCAGACGGAACAATGGGAAATCGGTATCAGGGAAGGTAAGGTCTTTGCCTGATGCTCCTGTAGATGTTATGTTTTTGAATTTTGTGATGGCATATCCGTTGGTAAATTCAAACATATCGTCTATATCCAGGGATTGACCATCGGTATAGAACATACTCCTGCTGTCGGATGCAAATTTTTCTATTGTATATGTATAGTCCGGGGCTCCCAGTTTCAGCGAGATTTTATATTTCCCTGCTTCAGGGATACTGATGTTGGACCCTCCTTCTTCGAGGATACCATCAGCGTCATTATCCCCATAATTCAGAGCCCAATCATCGTTGGCGCGGAACTTGATCTCTCCTGTGTTTAGCTCAAGAACAACTGTCCAGAGACCGGTAGCCGGGTCATAGGTCATGTTCTGATCCGAATCCCACTGATCAGCGGTAGCATCACCAATGACACCCCAGTCGGTTTTAACAACCGAATAGATGCGTGTAGTGGTATCCACATCGATTTTGTAATAGCCTGCTTCGGGAACAACAATGTTGTCTCCGTTTTGATCCAGTGTGCCGTCAGCCCCGTTATCGCCGAAGTTATAATCCCAATTGGGATAATATGAAAATTTGAATTCCGTATTGGCATCTGCAAAATACAGGTATCCCTGATAGTGATTATCACTGTTTACCGAAGCAAGTACGGTAGTGGAGTCTTCCGGATTCCATCCCTGATAGGAGCCCGGAACAAATATGAGCGGGTAATTTGAGGATCCTTTAGCTGACACCACAGTGCTTTTCAGGTTGGAGATGTCCATAAATTTCCCGACGAATTGTTTGGTGGCTCTGAGACCTGCCCACCCTCCGTCGATACCGAAGTCGGCGGGGTTCATAGAGCCTCCGACCGAGGCATGGATGATGAAGGTGGTTCCTCCCCAGGTTTTGGTATGTACCCCGTCAAAGGTAATGGGGAAAATGACTCCCTGTGCCTGGTCATTGTCAGCTAAAAACAAGTTTTGATAAGAAGGATCAAGCGTGTAACCGGCATCAATGACTTTTTTAGTGTAGGTAATTACATCGGAATAATGATCTTCTCCAACGTAAACTTTAGCATTAAGATAAAGTTTAGCCAGTAACATCCAGTCAGCAGCCTGATCAGCCCTGCCATATTCATTGGTACGAGGTTCCGGCAACTTATTCTCTATATCAAGCAATTCTGATTCGATATAGTCAAACAAATCCTTTTTACTGATTTGTTTCGGAAAGAAAGCACCTACTTTGTCTTTTTCCGTAACAAAAGGAACACTTCCGAACAAATCCAGAGCATGCCAGTAACTTAAAGCTCTCAAGAATCTGGCTTCGGCACGGTATTCACGAATCGTTTGTTGATCGGATTCTGAAATTCCGTTTTCTTTCATTTTATCATCCGTGGACTGACGCAGGAATTCATTACATAAGGAAACCTGATAAAAGATCCGGTAATAAAGATTGGTGATAAACTCATTGCTTGCCGACCAGTCCTGCTCATGATAGTCCCGCAGGTTTCCGTCATTCCAGGCGATAATAGCTTCGTCGGTAGGCAGTTCCTGGGCATACCAGTATGCGCGAAGATATTGACCGAATCCTTCATCCAGTCCACTGAGGTCTCCCATTCCATGAGGGCCTTGCTGCCCGCTGACAGCGAGGCCTGCATACAATTTGGCAAGCACCTGTTTGTAGGATTCGGGGTTCTTGTAAACTGTAGCAGAAGTAACCACATCCGGATCGATAGGAATCGTATCCAGATCTTTTGTACATGATGCCAATGCCAGTATCAGGGCAAATGCACCAATCATCGAAATTTTCAGCTGTTTTTTATTCATCGTTTTACTCTTTTTCCGTTAAAACTTAGCACTAACCCCCAACAGGAAAGTACGGGGTCTGGGATAAACATTATTGTCTATGCCATTGATTACTTCGGGATCAAGTCCTTTGTAACGGGTGATTAAAAATGCATTTTGTACTGTACCGTAAACTCTGAGCTGAGCCCATTTTATCTGAGTTATATTGTATCCCAGGGTGATATGATCCATCCTGAGGAAGGATCCGTTTTCAACATAATAGTCCGAGAAATATTTCGGATTTTCGAATTTAGAATCCAGTAAACTGGTGGTTACATTCGACAGATAACCGACGGAATTGTATAAACTACTATAGGTCCCATGATTGGAAAACATGTTGTTATAAACATAATTCCCCAGACTGATCCGGCCAGCGAACGAGAAATCAAAGTTTTTGTAAGTAAATAGAGAGTTGAATCCCATAAAGACATCCGGTGCGGCCTTTTTATAATGATAACGGTCATCTACTGTGATCTGGCCGTCGTTATTGCGATCGACGTATAACCCTTCAAGAGGATTTCCGTTTTTATCATATGCCTGTTCGTAAACATAAAAAGCATTGGCCGGATAACCTACGCTATGAATCTGGATTGTGTTGCCAACCCCCCCGGAGATGCCGCCGGTAAAGACTCCCAAATAGGAGGGATCGTCGGTGGCAGTCAGTTTTGTGATCTCGTTTTTGTTGTAACTGGCATTGAAACCTATATCCCATTTCATGACTGTTTTTGAAATGGCAGTAGCGTTGATTGCAAACTCAACTCCTTTGTTTGTCAGGTCCCCGACATTGGTCAGGATTTGGTTGGTCAGATTGGTTCCTGCCGGTACAGGAATGAAGTTCAACAAATCACTGGTTTTCCTGTAATAAGCATCCAGACTTCCTGTGATCCTGTTGTTCAGAAAACCGTAATCCAGACCGACGTTATAAGTGGTGGTTTCTTCCCATTTCAGGTTCTCGTCATATCCTTCGGGGCGTAGCGTAGTGATATAGCTGTTCCCAAATTGATACTGGGCATTGTCAAGACTATAGGTATAACGGGGCAGATAGGGATAATCTCCTCCTATGTCCTGTTGTCCTGTGATCCCATACCCCAGACGAAGTTTCAGGGTATTCATTGCGTCGGATTTGAAAAAAGGTTCCTTGGCCATATCCCAGGCAAACGCCAGTGAAGGGAATAAACCCCAGCGATTTTCCGGAGCAAACCGGGAAGACCCGTCATCACGAAGGGTAAAAGTAAACAGATAACGTTCATTAAAAATATAATTAATACGTCCGAAAAAGGAGACCAGATAATTTTCCGTGATATAGTCGGAATTTTCATTGATAAGAGTTTCTGCCACATTGGTTGAGTAGGTGGTTCCTTTTCTCCAGTAGTGCTGCCAGGAATATCCGGCAGTAACATCCAGATGACTGTTAACAGATGCCAGGTCCTTGACATAGTTAAAGTAAAAATCCAGCAAGCTGTTTTTCTTGTTTTGTGTATAGTGGGTTTTATTGCCTCCACCGTTCAGAGGATCATAAGACCAGGCTGCATTTTCCGGCACGAAATTATTTCCGTCACTTTTGGATATGTCGTAACCCAGATTCAATTTGGCTGTCAGTTCGTGAAGAAAAGGTAATCTGTAATCAAACTGTGCATTTCCCAGACTCCTGGAAACATTCGAACGATTATCAGTCATTTCTAACTGTGCCAATGGATTGGACGGAGCTATGGTGATAGGGTCTCCGTTAGGCTGTGTCCACGTGAAATATCCTCCGTACGGGCTATTCTGATCATATACAGGCTGTGTTGGATCAAAAGCTATGGCTGAGCCGATAGCGCCCCAGTTTGCAAAACGGTTTTTAATGTACATTCCTTTCACATTCAGATTTATGTTTAAATCTCCGTTTAAAAGGGATGGATTCAGGCTTAAAGCTCCTGTAGTACGGTTAAGCCCCGAGGTTTTCAGTATTCCGTCCTGATCCGTATATCCGATAGAAACACGATAGGGAAGAGCTTTAAGACCTCCGGAGAAACTAAGGTTATGATCCTGACTGAAGGCGGTTTTGAAGATAACATTTTGCCAGTCTGTATTGGCCGTTCCCAGTAGATTCAGTGCGTTGGGGTTTGCTTCAAAATGTGACTGTATAATGTTTTTAAATTGATCGGCAGAAAGTACGCTTATTTCTCCCGAACGGGTGGCCCAGTTTACATTTCCGTTATAGGTCAGGGAGAATGGTTGACCTTTTTTCCCTTTCTTTGTAGTAATCAGAATTACTCCGTTGGAAGCCCGGGAGCCATAAATAGCCGTGGCCGAAGCGTCCTTCAAAACAGTAAACGTCTCAATGTCGTCGGGGTTGATTGTGTTCAAGGGGTTCCGCATGCCGGAAACACCTTCATTGTCTATAGGAACTCCGTCAATCACGATCAGTGGATCGTTGCTTGCCGACAGGGACGATCCTCCACGGATACGGATCATGGCCCCTGTTCCCGGGGCCCCGCCGGCGTTGGTGATCTGAACACCGGCAATTTTGCCGGAAACCAGATCCTGGGGCGAGGTGATCGCTCCGCGGTTAAAGTCTTCGGACGTTACGGCAGCCACAGAACCGGTGGCATCTTCTTTTTTCACTGTACCGTAACCAATCGCTACTACCTCCTTCAGTGTAACTTCGCTGAACTGGAGGGAGACATTAATAACTGTCTGGTTATTTACCTGTACTTCCTGTGTGGTATAACCGACAAACGAGAATACCAGGGTAGCCCCCTTTTGTACCGAAAGTGAATAATTCCCTTCCGCATCTGTTACCGTACCAATGGTCGTTCCTTTTACTACCACGTTTACACCGGGTATGGGAGAACCGTCGGAAGCGTCGGTAACCTTTCCTTTTACAGCAATTTCCTGGGCATACAACAACCCGGAGAGCATTATGCCGCCGAGAAGCAATGCCAACTTGCTTATGAATCCTCTTTTCATATAAAAATAGGTTTGGTTAACAATTTGTTAAAAAATTTAAAAATACAAAACATAACGGTAGCAAAGGTAAAGAAAAAATAGACTGTATTATATTAATAATCAATAAATAAATGCAATCGATACCGCAAACGTTTGAAAATATATTCTGGAGGACAGTATTTCCTTGCGGGAATTAAAACATTTTATGTAATTTCATGGTTTCAGAAATAATAAATGCTCAAATGAATAAGAATAATGGCAGTAACCATAAAAGATATAGCACGGCAACTTGGGATTTCCCCGTCCACCGTTTCACGGGCTTTAAAAGATCATCCGGATATCAGTCAGGAAACCAAAAACGCCGTCAATGAACTGGCCAGGAAATTACATTATCAACCCGATCCGGTAGCACTGAGTCTGAAAAAAGGCCAAAGCCATACCATTGGTGTGATCGTGCCGGAGATTGTTCATTATTTTTTCTCTACGGTGATCAGCGGAATTGAAGATGTTGCGTATAAATCCGGATACCGGGTCGTGATCTGTCAGTCCAATGAAGATTATAAACGGGAAGTGGAGAATGTGGACGCACTTCTTTACAGTCGGGTTGACGGGATACTGGTTTCGGTTTCAAAAAAAACGATGAACCTGGATCATCTGAAAAAGGTTCAGGAGCAACATGTTTCCCTGGTAATGTTTGACCGCATTGCAGAGGAATTGGAGACGGACAGGGTATTTGTGGATGACAGGGATGCTGCTTACAATGCGGTGAAACATCTTATTGTGAATGGGTATAAAAATATTGTTCATTATGCCGCGCCCCAGCACCTGGGTATAGGAAGACTGAGAAAAGAAGGTTATGTGAATGCCCTGGAAAAGTATCAGATCCCTGTCCGGGAAGAGTATATTATTAAATGTGATACGATGGACGAGGCACAGCAAATCACCGCAGAGACCATGAAGTTACATCCACGGCCTGATGCTTTTTTCTGTGTCAATGACATGACTGCTGCCGGAGTGATGAAAGTTTTGAAAAAGTTAAACTACCGCATTCCGGAAGATGTGGCAATCGTTGGATTTACAAATGGAGAGATTTCCAATTTGCTTACTCCTGCTATTACGTCGGTGGAACAGCACGGATTTGAAATCGGCAAAGAAGCGGCGCAATTAATACTTGACCGGCTTTTGCATCCGGAAAAGGATATCCCTCCCCGCCAAAAAGTGATAAAAACTACCCTGGTAGTTAAAGGTTCTACGGTGAAAAATATTTAGCATATAATAAAAAAAAACCATGAAAATCATATCATTGGACCAGGTGGAAAAGTTTAAAGTGGATATGGCGGGTGCTGAAAAAACCTGGAAACAAATGCCCTTGTCACAGAATGACGGTGTTCCTGTATATTCTTTCCGGGTTTTTACGGTTGAGCCCGGGGGATTTACTCCATATCATCATCATCCTTATGAACACATGAATTATATTATCTCAGGCGAAGGTGCTTTGGTTGATAAGGATAAGAAGGAGATGGCTGTAAAACAAGGAGATTTTGTTCTGGTGCTGCCGGATGAAATGCATCAGTATAAAAACACTTCGGAGAAGGTGCCACTGGTGTTTATTTGCGGAGTCCCCAAAGAATTTGAATAGGTCCCCTGTTAA
>JAGGWN010000124.1 GCA_021157415.1 Bacteroidales bacterium
GGTCCATTCCGTCTCCTCAATAGCACTGCCTATGCCAAAACCGGCGTTATTGATCAAGACATCAATGTGATCTTCCCTTTTCATAAGAGCGGCAACTGCCTGAATAACGGAAAGCGGCTCAGTCACATCCATTTTAAGCATTGTATAGGGCCAGGGACCGGAAACAGGGTTGCGGCTGGTACCATATACACGGTATCCTTTTTCTGTTAACAATTCTGCCGTTGCTTTTCCGAAGCCTGAAGATGCCCCGGTAATCAATACAACGGTGTCCCCCGGATTTTTTTTCTTAGCCATCATAAAATATTTTGTGTTTCGCACTGTCTCCGGCAAACTTAAATAAAACCTTTAAAGAAACAATCATTTTGTACGTTTCCCTGTAAGATTGCATGCATAATATCAGGTACGCATTATGTGTGTGAACCTGTTTTTTGGGAATGCATAAGGATTCTTGTGAATCATTATGTAAGTCACCAATGCAAATTTTTAACCATTCACATAACATAAATGTACGTTCATTAAAATATTTTTCATATGAATTAATTTTTATTTATATTTCAATCGTAAACACAAATATGATGTTTCTTTTTAGAAGAACAACCAAAGCAAAAAAAGAATCTTTCGTGGTAAATGAAACTTTAAAAACCCCGGAGTTTGTGATCAACTATGCTGAGGGGCTTATACGTATCAGAGGCAAATCCATCCCAGAAGATTCCGACCGTTTCTATAAGCCCATCCTGGAAAAACTGGACTGGTATGTGGAAAATGCCCCGGATAAAACAAGAGTAACCGTTCATTTTGACTATTTTAATACCACATCTTCCAAGTACATTTTGAAGATTTTCAGACGTTTTGAAGACATTTACAGAAAATATAAAGACATCACTATTTACTGGTATTATGAAGCCGATGACCTGGATATGATGTATTGCGGGGAAGATTACCAGTCCATCCTCAGTGTTCCCTTTAAGCTGGTTGAAATCGAAGAACAATAAGCGCTTTCCTCCGGAATCCCGGCATACTCTCTGTGTATTATTTTCTCTCAGGTTCCAATTGAAGAACCAGTTGTTTTTCCATGTACTTCTGTTTGTTTTCCTGAAAACGGATCTCATAGAAGAGGGTATTTCCTTTTTTCCCTAACAATTTACCCCCTTCTACCACCACTACCGGTTCATAAGCCCTGATACGGACCGTGTCCCTGCTTCCGGCCCTGCCCTGAAGGCGCACCGACCACACCCTTTGTGAATAATGTTCATTGATCACTCTGAAGCCATGAGATGCTTGTCCTGGTAGTGGAGCAGGAACAGGAGGCACCAAGCACACACCCCCGCGATGTCTGATCCTGACGCGAGCTTCTTTCTTAATATCAAAAGAAATCTCAGAAACAAATTTCTCAGGGGCAGTCACATATTTGCTGTTTTTTCCCTCTACGGCAACTTTTTGTATGACCGTTCCTGCCGGGAATTTACAGTTCAAATGAACCGTCAGCAGTCCGGGACCTTTGTGAGAGAAGACAAAAACTGTCACCGAGTCATTTTTTTTCATTTTCATGCCCAGCCTGTGGTCCCCGACACGCAGTCCCTGTACGGATACGGAGTCCCAGCCGGCCGGGAATTCAGGTTTAAGGCTCACCGTATGATGAATGGCATCGGGGAACCAACCTAACATACCCTCCACGGCAGGCATAAAAACCATAATTTCCGACCAGCACTGGTGCCAGCATACGCCATAGGGTCGGTATTTTGTCCCGTGCATCACCTCTTCGATAGCTCCCTTTGCCCAGAAACGTCCTATGCGCATGTTCTCGGTCATATGCATAAATCCCTGTACAGGAAAGCCGTTTCTGTATTCTGCCAGGGAGGTCCATCCCGTATACAAAGGCCAAACACTGCCTCCGTGGTAAGAACCGGGATTGAATAGCATATTGTTTTCCGGAATAATGCGTGTTCCCCAGTCGGAAGAAAAGCCGTCGCCGGCAAACTGTTCCAGCACAGGCCCCGTTTTGTCAGGTTGTTTTACCTGACCGAAAAGAAACGGGATGGCCGTCATGATCAAAGTCTGTACTATAGCAATAGTCCATTGCTTTCCGGATTGCTTCCCGATGTTCCCCTATGAAAGTAATGTCACCACTATAGCGAAGATACCTGCCTGCCAGCACGACAAACAAAGGGGTAGCATCAGCTGCGCTGTAATGCACCACCCCGGAGGTAGAGAGTTCATGAAATATTTTCCCGTCAACATCCTGATAGCGCATGTACAGTTTCAGCACTTTCCGCACCTGATCAAAGTCGCCGTCATCAAGCATGGCCATGGCGCTCCATTCGCCGTCTCTTCCGAAGTACCAGGCATATCCGGGGCGGCCGCTGACGGGCTGTGCCCCGTTCCACCCCCTGTCGGTGGTGGCGTATCCGGCTACCAGCGAGGTACCCACGCCCGGCGTCTCGACCATAAAACGCCGGGTGTTCAGCAACGACCACAGATAACCTTGGTTCCATCCGCTGTCGGGACTTTCAATGCGGGTAGCCTCCCTCAGAAAATCTTTCACATAAGCATACTGATCGCGTCTCACCACCTCCGGGTCAGCCATCACGCGACGATAAAGCGCCGAGGCCCCGGATGTACCGTCCCACGACCCGGCCAGCACAACATCCACTTTCCCGGAACGGGGTAGCCGGATACGGGCGGCCGCCCCGACCATGAACTTATCACCTGCCACGGGAATCAGTCTATCTCCTGTAATCTTTACTGCATCATAATGTCCGATCGCCGTTTCAACCGGCTTTTTATTCATTCCCACGACTACCATCGCCTTATCATGGCCATCCCGTACGATGAAAGCCTGCAGGCTGTCCGACCAGGCATATGCCATCCCTCCGGTAGCTGTCTGTGCATACGGCCACATCCACCGAAGATTGGTACGGAAACGGAACACCAGTTGAGCGGGATTATCTCCATTAAATTCATAATGCATCACTCCCGTAGCTTTATGCGGATGCGTCACCAGGATCTCATCCAGTGCTCCGTGGATAAAATGATAATGTCTTTTAAGCATCGAAGCCTGTATGTCAACTTCCGGCTGCTCATTCTGTAACCAGTGTACTGCCGTATCTCCGTGAAAGATCAACCCTGCCTCATAATCGCGCAGGGCCATGAAAGGATGAATCCACACCTCCTTCAGACCACCTTTTTCCCGGCCCGTCATCAGGATACGTGTACCGGCAAGGTCCCAGGGATTACCGGTACCTTTCCTGTCCGTTATCTGCAACAAAGGTTCCGGCCCGGACCATTCCCGCGGTTCACCGAAAGGAATCCCGGTCCAAACCAGCGTATCGTGTATCACCCGTAACGGAGAATACTCCCAATATGAAACCGCCGCTCCCTGCTGCGGAGGATTTACAAAATACTCAAATATATTGGAAATGAATTGTATCAGATGTCCTCTTAGATCATTAGGTAGGGTCATATAGACGGCCGATCCGACAGCCAGCAGTTTTCCTTTCCCGGCATGATATTCCAGGATCATCTTATCCGTGTCATGAAAAAAAATATCCTGCCAGCGTATGGCAACCGTTCTTCCGTTTTCCGGAAGATTATTATCAAAATATCCCCAGGCCCTGATGGTTGTATCTCTCAGGGGCTGGTAAACGAATGCTCCCCCAAATAAGTTTCTGAAAATAGGATGGCCCCTGAAAGAATGAAAGCCCTCCACCCGGGTAAAACCGTTACTTTTTACCGGGAAATATCGCATTTCAGGTTTTTCCGGCTCCAGTCCGAGATCATAAATGAGTGGGAAAGCCTCGTCTGTCAGCAGGATGTTACCTCCGTCCTCCAGATAATTTTTCAGGGCAGGGATCAACTGCTCTTTCGTTGTCTGCGAGAGGTCACGGATGCCGGTTTTATGAATCCATATGACATCATAACCGTCCAATACAGGTAACAAGGGGAGTATATTTTGCAGGCCGGTTTCTACCGCTTTAAAGCCATATGTATTATTTAGTATATTGCGGGCTGCATTTATTTCCCTCCGGTCCAGTGCTGTTTCTGAGATATTACATATCAACACTTTATGGGCTTTGGCCCCCTGCAGGAAAAGATAGATCCCCACGGTGATCAACAGGATCGCAATAAAAAAGGCCAGTGTAACAAACCTCGACACAGCACTGCCTGTTCTCGCACCGTTACTACGGATCCTTCTCATAGTCAGCTACATTCATTCTACATCTTTGACGCAACGAAAGCCTACGGTAGCACTCCGGTCAAAACCGGGAGCAACCATCAGCAGCATCTGGGTTCTGTCCAGGGGCTGTGGCCCTCCTTTGATATACCATTGGCTTCCTTTGGGGTTATAATAACTTCCTCCCCGAATGATAACAAAGTAATAGCTTCCATTGTCATACACGTCATTGGTAAGCTGCCATACGTTACCAACCAGATCTTCCACTTTAAAGGGGCTTTTTCCTTTAGGGAAAGCATCTACCGGCGTGGATCTGTTAAAATTATTATTACACCGTGTACCGTAAAATTCATTTCCCCAGGGCCACAACCTGCCATCTGTTCCCTGGGCAGCATACTGCCATTCTATCTCGGTAGGCAAGCGTTTTTTTGCCCATCTGGCGTACGCTCGTGCATCTTCCAGACTGATCCATACGACCGGATAGTCATCCATCCCCACCGGATATTTTCCATCTTTCCAATGCTTCAGAAAATTGGCAGGATCAGCAGGCTTATAATGGGTTGACAGCAGGAAGTTAAAAAACTGTTCATTGGTAACCGGATATTTATCCATGTAGAATGATTTCATATGTATTTTCCGGGGACTGGAATAATCCGGATAAGGAATAAACTGGTCAGGGTTGGAGACCTTAAAAATAAAATCTCCTTCAGGGATCAGCACCATCCCGTTGGGCGCATACCTTGCCGGTTTGGTTTTCTTTATTTTACTGACCAGGTAAGGCTTGCCGGGCTCAAGTGTTACGGTTCTTTCATCTGCCAGGGTCTCATCCTCAAAAAGCTGAATGACATATTTTCCTTCAAAGGGCATAAACATATCCCTGAGATTAAGTACCGTATCTTTTACCGGCAATATAACAGGGGTATTTTGGTAAGACGGGTTTCCCTTCCATATCTTCAGGGTATTTCCCTTCTCCGCATGGAGATACAGAGAATCGTGTCTCAGCACCGTTTTTAACCATTCGGGCAGACGGGCAACGCAATCTACATTCCCTTCTCTGCGGGAGTTGACCCAGGATGCAGGATATCCTTCGATGTCCACCGGGATATAATAACCATCCCCTTTTTTTACCGGATCGAGCATACGATGATGCCAGAGGCTCACGAAATGAAATCCTTCCTCAGGGAGTTCTCTGAAAAGTGGACCATGTAAACCCGCCGGCTCGAAACTCAGAATAGTGTAAAGCGTTTTCAGTCCTTTTCTCCATTGGTTCACCCAGATGCTGTCGTGCAGAGAAGGCACCAGCGGTATCCAGGCGTCATTGGTAAACACAGCATTGTTTTCCCGGAGTATGCGCATGGTTTTACCAAGATAGACATACTCTTCGCCGATCCAATCGGGGCGTCCCGGAGCAAAAGCATTGATTTCAACGCCATAGCCGTTGAACAGGGAGACCGCTGCTTCCCGGTGAAAACGAGCCTGGTTTAGCTGGCATACTCTAAAAATGGAAAAATCAGGCCGGATCAGTTTATTCAGATTCAGGGGTGGTGACAGGAAGATGGCATTATGCACGCGTCCGGCGATGATTCCCTGCATATCTTTAGGTACGGCCATCCCTTCCGAGTACATGACCACACCCGGTTTTACCGAGTCGGCTGTTTGTTGCAGAACACGGCTGGAGCTACCCCGGGTATCCAGCACGACTCCGTCGGCATCCGTCCCGGCAATGATTGCGGCCATCCCTTTCAGTACATTATCCTCCTTTGTGTTTCTGTCCCAGGGGTTATAAGAAATAAAAAAACGGGTGTGGTTTTTTTTCGCATAATGGGATAACTCTTTCAACTTAGGCAATCCGTAGGGCAGGTCTTTGTACAACTGCCATTGGTTTCTCTCATCCAGGCCCAGGCGCGGCCAGGTAGGCCACAATCCATATACATCATATCCGCCAAAATAATCTTCTCCTTGTTTCAAAAACTCAAAAAACCTGTATTTATGCTTTTCCCGGTCATAAAACATCTCATCCCAGGCAAACTGCAAAACAATGATATAAGCTTTTTTTATCCACTGCAGATCCTTTCTTTGATACATGCTATCATCAAAATGGTCCACATCATATAAATAATGTTCATGAAAAGCTTTTTTCAAGCCGTTCTGCCAGGCACCGTTAAAGAGATCGAAGTAAAAATTATACATCAGGCTACTCCTGGGCGGGAGCAATGTCCTGTATCTTTTCAGAAAGCCGTTTTCTGTTTTTTCTCTCCGGGCCAGTCCGTATAGCGAAAAATGATTTTTCATTTCCAGGGAACCATACCCCAGTTCCCAGGCATTATCGGGAAGAATCACTCCCAACGGGGAGTTCCCGGGCACATACAAACGGGCTCTGGTCAGGGAGGCAGGGCCCGAGGCGGTAATGAACACATGAGATCTATCTTCACCGAAAGGAACGATATTTTCTACCGTAACCGTGTCATTGGTATTATTTCTGATCAGGAGTATTCCCGATGTCCGACGGGATTCCTTCACCGGAATATAGACACCATTGATACCATTTCCAAATACAAAACGCACCATGGTATCTGACGGAATGATCTCTGCTTCCGACGAATTATACAATCCCCCGTTCATTCTGAGGCTAAAGAGGGGTACCTGGCCGGCCAGGCTGAGCATACGTCCATCTTCCAGCTTAAGTCCGGTTATCTGCAGCCCTTGTTCATAGGAAAAAAGAAGATCCCTGATCGGCTGGCCTGCAGAAAAGAGGGCTGATCCTGCAAACAAACCAATGGATACAGTCAAAAAGAGAACCATCTTTCGCATTTCAACCATGCTTCTTTCTCCTTTAATCCCTGCTATATAAACTAAATATTGTCCTATGAAAGTATGTTTCCCCGGGGTTTAATACGGCAGACGGAAATGCAGGGTGATGTGGAGCATCCGGAAAATGCTGGGTCTCCAGACAAAAAGCTCCATACTGCGGATAAGCAATACCGTGTTTCCCCACCAGGGATCCGTCCAGATAATTGGCAGTGTACAATTGCAGTCCGGGAGCATTGGTCCGTACTTCCAGGGTAATTCCGGATTCGGGACTATGAACCACAGCGCACAAACCAGGCGTATAACTCTGATTTTTCAGCACATAACAGTTATCGTATCCAATGCCTGTCTCCTTCAGATCCCGTCCGAAAGTTTTAAAGTTTCTGAAATCATAAGGAGTACCCTCCACCGGTAATATCTCGCCGGTAGGAACCAGATTCTCTTCTTCCAGGTATTTATCAGCAAGGATTTTAGCTTCATGATCAAGAATATCCCCGGCCGGATCCTCAAGATTAAAGTAATCATGATGCGTCAAGTTCAGGATGGTAGGTTTATCTGTTTCGGCTTTGTATTCAATATCAAAATTATTATTGTTATCGAGACTGTAAGTAACTGTCACGGATAAGTTCCCCGGATAACCTTCCTCTCCGTCCGGGCTAAGATAATGCAGTATCAGGGAAACGCGGTGCTGTTCTTCTCTGGTTTGTGCCTGCCATAATACTTTGTCAAAGCCACGGATACCTCCGTGAAGATGATTCCCGTCGTCGTTTTTTGCCAGTTGATATTTTTTTCCGTTGAGGGTAAACTCACCCCCTTTGATCCTGTTGGCGAATCTGCCCACGATGGCCCCGAAATAAGGATGCCCGTGCAAATACCCCTCCAGGCTATCGAATCCCAAAACGACATCCCTGAGTGTTCCCTGCCTGTCCGGCACGGTCAATGAGGTGATGATCCCACCATAGGTTGTGGATTTAACTTTCATCCCTCTGTCATTTTCAAGTGTATAAAGCCAAACCTTTTCTCCTTCGTACACCCCAAAATTTTCTTTAAATATCTTCATAGTTACAGTTTTATTATTTTTATTATTAAAAGAAATGCCCGGAATCTGAAATGCCGGACATTAAAATCTGTTATATCGATTAATACTAATCCATTAATAAGGCAAACGCAGGCGATGATCCCGGTTTAAATTAAACAATGCCTCCCCCCACGAACAAACGGAGGATGGCCAGCACCATTATTAAGAAATTAATGGTAACCCCGGTTGATTTATCCCTGGCATAGAGACCAAAAGTCATTCCCCAAAAGCTCAGAAAAAGCGAGAGCCAGGTTAACCAGCCAAACAAGGGAAACAATCCGACCAGACCCAAAGCCACGGCGATAAGCCCCAGAACCGTAGAAATCATATTCATAACTTTTAATTTTTTTACAAAAAAAATAAAACGATCACCCCATAGCAATATCCCTATAAAAA
>JAGGWN010000063.1 GCA_021157415.1 Bacteroidales bacterium
AACTTGCATAAGCAGGACTTCTTTTTCAATGTTTTCCAACGATTGTTTCCGGCAGAACCTCACCAGGTACCGGCCCGTGTCCGTTTCTGCAATAAAATTGATGTTTGCAAACCCCCGGGATACCCGGCTGATCCGGTAAATCTTTCCGGTAGAATAGGAAGCCAGTATCTCCCGTATCTGGGCTGTGTAATTTTCCGGCCTCATCAAAATATAGTCATGTACATATCAGTTTCATAACAACTTATCAGAAATCTACGTAGGCACCTACGTAGATAAAAGTTTTCCGGTCAGGCGGTTTTACCTTTCAATGCTAATATAATTTTCGTAACTCTTACACACTTCTCCTGCCATTCTGATGGCTGTTTTTATAATTTCTTTCCATGCGGTTTCATTCAGACCCGCCAGGGTCAAGGGGGTTATTTTTCTATTGAACAATTCATAAGCGATTCCTGCATTGAATGTGTCTCCGGCGCCGACAGTACTCACCGTTTGCACATAAGGTACTGTGATTTCCAGGGAAATATCCGGTGTCCGCAGGTACACGGCGCGGTCGCTGGCCGTATAAATAAGATATTGTATTCTGTCGGAGACCGCCCGGTAGGCTTCGTCCGCATCGCCGGCACCAAAAATATTCAGAAAATCTTCATCTGAACCACGCATGAGGGTGGCCATGGATATATTTTCCAGAATATTCTTTTTTAAAAGCGGGAGTTGGTCCAGATGGGATTTTCTGAAATTAGGATCATAATAAATAAAAGTATTTTGCTTTTTGGCCTCTTTCAGCAGGTTGTGCAATATGGGTCGTATGTCAGGATCGAGGGCAAAAAAAGAACCGAAGAGAAAAAAGTCATGACCGGAAAGCATGGGTAAGGTACCCTGGAGTCTTTTTTCGGGATAGTCTTTGTAGAAGGAATAGGAAGCTTCGTTTCTGTCATTCAGGAAAGCCAGGGCAATGGTGGTGTTGTGACCGGAAAAGCGGGAAATATGCTTGGTGGAGATGCCGTTCTTCTGCAAAAAGTCCTCGATGATTTCTCCTATGGGGTCCTGGCCGAATTCGCTGATCAATGATACCGGTATCTTCAATCTGCCCAGTGAGATACTTGTATTGAGCATGGCTCCGCCCGGCCAGGCCGAAACCGGTTGCCCGTTGTGGAAGGTGATGTCGTAAAGCGTCTCGCCGAAGGTGTAAATGTGCATGTTAATATAGTTTGGAAGATAGAGTTAACGAATAACAATTTAAGATTTTAAGATTACTTTTTTTTGATCCTTGGATCTGGGTTATCGTTTGATATTTGGTAATTAAATCTCTATTTCAAAGGTATTCTTCACATTGGGTTATATCCAGTTTCTCATACCTTTCCAGAAACCTTATCAGTTCTTTCATCATGATCCGGATGCCTCCTTCCGTATTACTTTCGGCATTTAACGGCAGGACCGGGTCATGGAGCGAGAGGCGCAGCAGGAACCATCCATGGCCGTGTTCCGGATCACAGGCTACCCTCACGCCTTCGTAGTTGGGGGTTACCATCCGCCATCCTTCCTGTGCCTTTGCATATTTTCCGAGATCATCCAATACCTTCTGACCGTAGGAAGCGAAGTCTTCCGTTTGTATTCTGATTCTGAATTCCTTTTCTTCCAGAGGATGCTTTAGTTTACTGATAAGATCTTCAGGGTGTTTTCCTGTCCGGCGCATACGGGACATTTTTGTCAGAATGAATGAGACCAGATATGCTCCGTCGTCGAGCCAGTAGTTTTCCCTGAGGGCGGCATGTCCCGAGGTTTCGATGGCCAGGTGACACTCTTGGCCGGTACGGTTCAGGCGTATGGCTTCGTTGATAACGTTGCGGTATCCTCTTTTAAACCGGTGTTGATGACCTCCCAGTTCTTTCTCGATAAAAGCAGTGAGTCCTTCAGAGGTGATCGAATCGGTGACGATCCAGGTGCCTGGATATTTTTCCAGTACCACAGAAGATACCAGGGCTATCAGCGCATTGCGGTTGATGGAGCTGCCGTCACGGCCAATCAGGGCCGCCCGGTCCACATCCGTATCGAAGATAATACCCAGGTCGGCATGATGTTTTTTCACCGCCTGGGAGATAGCGTTCAGGGCCTCGCTGTTTTCCGGATTGGGAGTGTGGTTGGGGAAGTGTCCGTCCGGCTCAAGGAATAGACTGTCTGTAGTGTTGGCACCCAATGGTTCCAGTACCTGACCGGCAAAGAAACCACCCGACCCGTTGCCTGCATCCACCAGGATGCGTGTGCCACGCAAAGGATGGTCATAATCGTCAGGATCCTGTGCCGCCCGGCGGATATAGTCTGCCAGGTATGCGGCATATTCTTTCAGGAAATCCTTTTTGTATAACTGACCGGTCTTCCTGACGGGGATATCGTTTGAGGTTTCCGCTTTTAACAGAATATCTCTGATATCTTCCTTTTCCAGTCCGCCATGCCGGGTAAAGAATTTCATCCCGTTTCGGTTAAAGGGCAGATGACTGGCAGTAAGCATGACCGCGCCATCCATCTTTTCCAGGATGGTGGACATAAACATAGCGGGTGTGGAAGAAAGGCCGTAATCCCATACCTGGCATCCGGATTCCAGCAGAGTGTCGGTGATGGCTTTTGCCAGGGCCGGGCCGCTGAGACGGGAATCTCTGCCTATGGATATCTTCAGATTGGCCGCTGCTTTTCCGGTACGGCCGGCCAGCCATTGTACAAAACCCAGGGTGATTTTACGTGTCGCTTCCCGGGTGAGATTTACCTCTTCTCCGGGGATCCCTTCCATGGCTACCCCCCGGATATCAGAGCCGTTCTGGAGTTTTAAAAGTTCCATGTATCCGTGTTTATTGGCACGGCTAATTTAAGATGAAAACACCGGAATAAAAAGTTAAAAGTGCTTTAAGTGATAAATGGTTTTTCTACTGTAGCAGGTTTATTGTTTCCGGGACTTTCCCCCATTCCTCCGTGATTCCTTTGTATATAATATTTATCTTATCTTTACTCGGTATAAATTAAAACTAAATTTTATTATGGAACAAGTAAATCTTTACGCTGAAAAAGCCGGAGAATTTCTAACTACTTACGGTTTGAAACTGCTCGGGGCAGTGGTTACCCTGTTGATTGGCCTCTGGATCATCAAGGTCATCGTTAAGAGTGTCCGGAAGGGACTGGACAAAGGGAAAATGGATGAATCATTGAAACCGTTTCTGACGGACATAATGGGTGTTACGTTAAAGACACTTTTGATCATCAGTGTTTTGGGAATGATGGGGATCCAGATGACTTCTTTTATTGCGGTCATCGGTGCTGCCGGCCTGGCTGTGGGTATGGCTTTGTCAGGGACTCTGCAGAACTTTGCCGGAGGGGCGATGATTCTTTTGTTCAAGCCTTTCAAGGTTGGTGATTTTATCAGTGCACAGGGATATTCGGGTAGCGTGAAAGCCATTCAGATATTCAATACGATCTTGAATACAGGTGATAAACAGACGATTATCATCCCCAACGGAGGCCTTGCAACCGGATCGATGGTGAATTTTTCCACCGAACCACAGCGACGCGTGGACTGGACCTTTGGCATTGGTTATGGTGATGATGTTGACAAGGCCAGATCGGTATTGATGAAACTGATCAGCGAAGACAGCCGGATCCTGAAAGATCCCGGGCCTTTTATCGCTTTGGCTGAACTGGGAGACAGCTCGGTGAACCTGACCGTTAGAGTCTGGGTGAAAAGTGCTGATTACTGGGGCGTTTTTTTCGACATGAATGAGAAAGTGTACAAGACTTTTGACAAAGAAGGACTCAATATTCCTTATCCGCAGATGGATGTACATTTACAAAAAGTATAAAAAAGTAGTAAAAAGACATGCTTTTTCACTCCTAATGGAGCTTCGGCAGACCAGGAAAGGCGGAAGTGAGAAATGAGAAGTGAGAAATGAGAAGTGAGAAGTGAGAAATGAGAAGGCAGAAGTGAGAAATGAAGTTTGTCAATCATCATTTGTCATTCATTATTTTCTTCGTTTTCTTTTTCAGCCATTTTCTCAGCTCCTCATCCAGTCGCGGAGATAGTTTACTATATACCTCTTCATGGTAATGATTCAGCCATTCCTGTTCCTCCCCCGAGAGCAGGGAGGGTTCGATGAGTTTCCGGTCTATATAACATAAGGTGAGGGTTTCGAAACGCAGGAAGCTGCCGAAAGGCGTTTTTCGGTCGGGGACTACCTGTACCAGGTTCTCGGTACGGATACCGTATTCTCCTTCACGGTAAAGACCTGGTTCGTCCGAGAGTATCATGCCGGGTTCGAGGATGGCACCGGGGTCGTTGTTGCAACGGGGATGGACGGAAGGAGGACTTTCATGGACATTCAGGAAATAACCGACCCCGTGACCTGTGCCGTGGCCGTAGTTCAGTCCGGCTGACCATAAGGGATTCCGGGCCAGTATATCGAGATGATAGCCCTTGGTTCCCTCCGGAAAACGGCACATAGCCAGATCAATCGTTCCTTTCAGAACCAGGGTGAAATCTTTCTTCTGTTGGCTGGTCGGTTCTCCAAGTATGACCGTGCGTGTAATGTCGGTGGTTCCATCGAAATATTGTCCGCCCGAGTCCAGCAGGTAGATGCCGGGAACAGTCAACTCGATATCACTTTCCGGGGAGGGAGTATAATGGACGATGGCACCATGAAAACCAAAGGAGGAAATGGTGGAAAAGCTGGGTCCCGTGAAATGTTCCTGCTCGGCACGGAAAGATTCCAGTTTTGCTGCTGCAGAAAGCTCTGTGATCCTGACCTTCCCGATATTTTTTTCAAGCCAGTAAAAGAATTTGGTCAGAGCGACCCCGTCTTTGACCATGGCTTCGCGGATATGAGCGGATTCTGCGGTATCCTTGACCGATTTCAGCAAGGCAGGAATGGATGGATCCCGGAGGATATGTCTGGCATTTGACAGGGTATGATAGATATTTGCATTGGTGGAGGCAGGAGAGATGAGCACGGTATTTGATTTCGGGATACCGGCGATGACCCGGAAAAAGTTGTCGTAGTCGCTTACGGAGATCTTCTGGTCCTGAAGTTTGTTTTTCAGTTTATCAGGCATCTTTCCCGGCCGGATAAAGAGGGTGGCTTCGTCAGGGCTCACCAGGGCCCAGGCCAGTACCACAGGATTGTAAAGAATGTCTTTTCCGCGGAGGTTAAAAGTCCATGCAATGTCATCCAGGGCGGTAAGCAGAGTATAATCTGCTCCTGCCTCTTTCATTTTATGGCGTATGACGGCAAGTTTTTCCGGGACGCTTTTTCCGGCAAAAACAGAAGGATGTTCGAAAGCCGGTTCCGGAGGAAAGGGTGGCCGGTCCTGCCACAGGGGTGAGATCAGGTCAACATCCGGGACCGCATGAATACCACGGTCGCCGAATTCGTTGAATAACCTCCGGTGCAGCAACATAGACATCAGGTTGCCGTCATACCCTGCCCGGCTGTCTGCAGGCAGGTTTTCCTTAAGCCAGGTTATCCATTCCGGTGTATGGGGTATGACCAGTTTTACAAGAGAAAATCCGGAATCCTGCAGTTGTTCTTCTGCCTGGATAAAATAGCGCGAATCGGTCCACACGCCGGCGAAATCACGGGTGACGACCACGGTGCCGGCCGAACCCGTAAAGCCGGTAAGCCAAGCCATAATGCGCCAGTGGTCGGGCAGATATTCACTCATATGCGGGTCGGAAGAAGGGATGATATAGGCATCCAGATGTTGCTGCCGCATGGCAACACGGAGCGCCGAGAGTTTTTCTTTGTGTGTCATGATGGCGTAAAGATAAGAGGAATAAGACAGAAGGCAAAAGGCAGATGGTCCGTGCAGGGCAATAAAGACCAGGGGCAGATAATCTTTATCTCACCTTCGGGAGAAAGAACAGCCTATGATTACCGGGTGCATATAGAAAACGGACAGAAATATTATTCCGAATATTATTTCAACGGAACCCTTTATCACAGAAAAAATAAATATGATTAGGGAAACTTCCGACAGGATTAAACAGGAACCCGGGTTGGAAACAAAGCTTCAGCAGAGCAAAGGATGACCGAAGCACTGTAATATGTTGAGAATTTATCATCTGCATGATGTCAGATTTGCATACTTACGATGAACAAAATTTCTTAATGGATCATACCCCTTTAAAATTGTTTTTTTAATCCGGAATGAATAAACTTGCTGTCTATTTAATTTAAAAAAAGCAGAAATATGATGTCGTACAGGTTGATTTTTGTTACAGTCCTATCGTTTATTTCACTTGTCTGTTCTGTGGCTCAGAAGCCTGTTCTGAGCCTTGAGGAGGCCATTGTAGGCCCGTACACAAAGTTTAGAATACCGACTGTCAAAGGATTGCAATGGCTTCCGGGAGGCCATGTATTTTCAAGGATATGCGGGGACTCATTGATGGTGGAAGACCCTGTGAAAGGAAAGAGGACGTTGTTTCTCACCCTGGATGAACTGAACCTGAAGCTGAAAATGGTAACCGGTGATTCGTTGCCCTCCTGGCCTTCAATACGCTGGAAGGATGAGCATACGATCTGGTTTTCGCAGGACACTGCCTGGATGCAATGGGATGTGGAGAAGAGGGAGATTGTTTCTTTGGTGCGGATCCCGGGGGGAGGTCAGCATGCGGATTACTGTGCAGAGAATCCTGCCGTAGCTTTTACCTTGGGGCAGAACATATATCTGTCTGAACCGGTGAAGAATATCCGGCAGCTTTCATTCGATACCGTGCCCGGTTTTGTGAACGGACAAACCGTATCCCGCAATGAGTTCGGAATTAACAAAGGTACGTTCTGGTCTCCCAAAGGAAACTACCTGGCGTGGTACCGGAAGGACGAAAGCCGCGTGACCCGATATCCGTTGGTTGATATTCGCAACCGTGTGGCCAGACTTAAAAACATCCGGTATCCCATGGCCGGTATGGAGAGTGAAGAGATACACCTTTTCGTCTATGACCGGCGTAACAAAACAATCCGTGAGATCATTACTCCCGGACCGTATGATCAGTATCTGACCAACATTGCCTGGAGCCCGGATGAGAAGTATATTTTTATTGCCGTGCTAAACAGGGAACAGGATCATATGTGGCTGAACAGGTATGATGTGCAAACGGGGGAAAAAGACAGGACCCTGTTTGAAGAGGAAGATAGTCATTATGTTGAACCGCTTCATCCGGTACGTTTCCTGCCTGAGCATCCGGGGGAATTTGTCTGGCAGAGTCCCCGCGAAGGATATAACCAGGTATTCCTGTATGATACGGCCGGCAGGATGATCCGCAACCTTACCCCCGGCGAATATGACGTGACGGATGTGCTGGGTTTTGCGAACCATGATCTTTACATGTATTATGTGTCCGCCGAGGTGAGTCCGCTTCAAAGACATATCTACAGGGTCGATATAAAGAACGGAAAGAAAAAGAGACTGACGGTTGTTCACGGCACTCATCATGGTATTCTTTCGTCCGACGGGAAATATCTTATCGACCTTTATTCCAATCTGGAAACACCTAGGGTGGTTGAAATAATAAGTGCCGAAGGAAAACCGGTCACACGTCTTTTGACGGCCCGGGATCCATGGAGAGAAAGACGGCTGGGACGAGTGATCCTGGATTCATTACCTGCCGAAGGAGATTCTCCCGTATTGTATTACAGGTTGATCAAACCGGTGAATTTTGATCCGGCAAAGAAATATCCGGGGGTGGTGTATGTGTATGGAGGACCTCATTCACAACTGGTGACGGACTCGTGGCTGGGACAATCGCGTATGTGGCAGCACTACATGGCCGGGCAGGGATATGTTAGCCTGACCCTCGACAATCGCGGAACTGCCGGGAGAGGATTCGGTTTTGAAAGTTGTGTGCATGGCCATTTGGGGGATTTTGAAGTGAAGGATCAAATGCGGGGAGTGAAATACCTGAAATCACTGCCCTATGTAGATACAGCGAGAATAGGGGTGCATGGCTGGAGTTATGGTGGATTTATGACCCTTTCCATGATGCTGAAAAATCCGGGCGTATTCAAAGCGGCTGTCGCAGGCGGACCGGTGACCGACTGGAAATATTATGAAGTTATGTACGGTGAGAGATATATGGATCGTCCTCAGGAAAACCCTGAGGGTTATGCGGCGGCCGACCTGAAAAATTATGTGGATAATCTCAAAGGCCATTTGCTTATGATTCACGGAGCGATGGACAGTACCGTAGTGTGGCAACACAGCCTGACGCTGTTACGGGCGTTTGTATCTCATGGCCGGCCGGTGGATTATTTTGTCTATCCTACCCATCCGCATAATGTCAGAGGGTATGACCGGATCCATCTGATGCGTAAGGTGTCGGATTACTTCGACGAATACCTGAAAGATCAGATGAAATCTTCCAGGTAAAAATAGGTAACAAAAGGCAAATTATGCCGGAAAACGACCATCTTGATTCGTTTTCCCGCCTTCCCTTCGAAGATCCGGTAGATGTCGTCCATGGTCATATGCGAGACCTGTTTCCCGTTGATTTTGTCCAGCTTGTCTCCTCTTTTCAAACCGGCCCGGACAGCAGAGGAATTTTTTCGCAAATCGGAGATGAGATAGTAGGCCGTGCCGGGGATGGGGGCGCTGATGGTGATTCCGGCGCGGTTGACGGTAAAAGGCGCATGGAAATATTTGTTGGGCCTGAGGGTGATACGGTGATTGGAATAATCGAGCGTGACATCAAAACGTCTCAGGATCTCTGCCCCCAGACTGCCGTTTCGACCATCCGCCCATATGATGTTTTGCAGGGAGAGGGTGTCGGGATAGGCAACAATTATCTGCGGAAAAGAGAAAGGCCCCAGCCTGAAGGAGGGTAAGCGGCCAATCCTCCCGTTGATGTTACCGCTGAGGCCGCTTCCCAGATACATGTTGACCGTCCGGGAAGGCATGGCAAGCCCCTCCCTTGTGCCGGGCAGCAACCAAATGGCATGATTGGCGCCGGAATCAATAAGTAGCTTGACGGTGACCTCCCGGCCTTTTTCATTGAGGACAGTGCCATATACATAGGGCTTCATGTTGGAAATGACCAGAGGCAGGGTTTTATCATCCCTGCCAGGTTTATATCTGAAGTGTTCAGGATCATACAGTGTAATTACTTTCCTGACATAATCAATATGTATGATGAATTGACTGAAAATTTTATATCCGATAAGCCCATGAACCCGTATGCCCAGAATCGAAGAAAGATGAAAAACATCCTGCATCAGCACATACATTTCCTGGTTATTTCCTATGATTCCCGGGATCATGAAAGTGTTTTCTGTGGAGATCAAGGCATCCAGCGGCTCACCACTGCCCAGTCCTTTCATCTTCGTTTGCCTGGAATATTTCAGAGACAGACTGTCCCCCATTGACAGTTCGGTTATAATGGTGTTATTGATGCCCGTGTCCAGGATAAAATGCAGGGTGTCCGAGTTATTGATGATAACAGGTATGATGATGAGATTATTTGCCAGGTCAAAGCGGAAGGATACTCTCTTGTCCCCGGGATTGAGAAACATCATGCTTGCTTCGGGAACCTGGGCAGCAACAGGAACCCCCAATCGCCAAAACATCGAAAGGAAAATAATAATCCCTGACAGGCTTAGGAGACTTTTTTTCAACATATGTGCTGACTTTCACTTTCTACGGATGTTAAAATACGGAAATATTCTGTATTTTCCGGAAGAATAACACAGCAAGATGAAAATAGCATGATTAAGACCTGTCAAAAAGACATGTAAGTATTTAATGTACAGACACAATGGCATGTAAAAGAAGGTTTATGTGGTTGGCAAAGATATTGAAGGGAGAGGGCGGAATTTAAAATGAATGCAAGGGAAAGATATATTACCCGTATATCTTAACCGTCACAAAATATAAATGTAAGAAAGGAGAGCAAAAATGAATTTGAATAATTTTACGATAAAGTCACAGGAGGCGATACAGCAGGCCATTGAGGTAGCCAAAGGGTTGAATAACCAGGCCATTGAAAATGGACATCTGATGAAGGGGATCTTCTCACAGGGAGAGAATATTACGAATTACCTGTTCAGGAAACTGGACGTGAACATGGAACGGTTTACACAGATACTGGAGAAGATCCTGGAAGGATACCCCAAGGTGAGTGGGGGAGAGCCTTATCTGTCACAGACGGCGTCCAAAAGCCTGGATGAGGCCTTGAAAATTTCCCGGGAGATGGGAGATCAGTTTGTGTCGATAGAGATGATGATCCTGGGAATATTCAGAACCAACGACGACGTATCCAAACTCATGAAAGACATGGGTATAACGGAGAAAGACCTGCTGGCGGCTATTAAGGAACTGAGAAAGGGCAGCACGGTGGCTGACCAGAATGCGGAGAGTACGTTTGATGCACTCAACCGGTTTGCTTTAAACCTGAACGATATGGCCCGTACCGGCAAGCTCGATCCGGTCATTGGCCGGGATGAGGAGATCAGAAGGGTGTTGCAAATTCTCTCCCGCAGGACCAAGAACAATCCTATCCTCATCGGGGAGCCGGGTGTTGGGAAGACGGCCATTGCCGAAGGACTGGCACACAGGATCGTACGGGGTGATGTGCCGGAAAACCTGAAAACCAAACAGATCTATTCGCTGGATATGGGAGCTCTTATTGCCGGGGCCAAGTATAAAGGAGAGTTTGAAGAACGACTGAAAGCGGTGGTTAAAGAAGTGGTGTCGGCCCATGGTGAGATCATTCTCTTTATTGATGAAATACATACCCTGGTAGGTGCCGGGAAGTCAGAGGGTGCCATGGATGCTGCCAATATCCTGAAACCCGCCCTGGCCCGCGGAGAACTGAGAGCCATCGGGGCAACCACCCTGAATGAGTACCGGAAATTCTTTGAAAAAGACAAGGCGCTGGAAAGACGTTTTCAGGTGGTAATGGTAGATGAACCGGATGTGCCCAGTGCGGTTTCTATTCTGCGGGGCCTGAAAGAAAGGTATGAGAATCACCACAAAGTAAGAATCAGGGATGAGGCCATCGTGGCTGCAGTGGAATTGTCGCATCGGTATATTACCGATCGTTTTCTGCCGGATAAAGCCATCGATCTGATCGACGAGGCAGCTGCCCGTCTGAGGCTGGAGATGGACTCTCTGCCGCGTGAACTGGATGACCTGGAGCGAAAGATACGACAACTGGAGATCGAGCGGGAAGCCCTGAAGATAGAAGGAGACAAAGAAAAGACCAGGGAGATGAGCCGGGAGATCGAGAACCTGTCTCAGGAACTGAATAAGCTGAAGGCCAAATGGAAAACGGAAAAGGATATGATCGTACAGATCCAGCAACACAAGCAGAATATGGAGAATCTGAAACATGAAGCCGAGCTGGCGGAACGGTCGGGGGATTACGGACGTGTGGCCGAGATCAGGTATGGCAAGCTGTCGGAAGAAGAACAGAAAATAGAGGAGCTGCAGACGAAGATGAATGAGTTACAAAAAGACGACCCGCTGATCCGGGAAGAGGTGACGGCCGAGGACATTGCCGAGATCGTATCCAGCTGGACCGGCATCCCGGTAAAACGGATGCTCCGGAGCGAAAGAGAGAAACTCCTGCACCTGGAGGAAGAATTGCATAAAAGGGTGGTAGGTCAGGATGAGGCTATACAGGCCGTGGCTGATGCTGTGCGCAGAAGCCGTGCCGGCCTGCAGGATACCAAAAGACCTATCGGTTCCTTTATTTTTATGGGGACTACCGGCGTCGGGAAGACCGAATTGGCCAAGGCCCTGGCGGAGGTGTTGTTCAATGACGAGAACATGATGACACGTATTGATATGTCCGAATATCAGGAACGCCATTCGGTATCACGCCTGATCGGTGCACCTCCGGGATATGTAGGGTATGACGAAGGCGGTCAGCTGACCGAAGCGGTGCGGAGAAAACCTTATTCGGTGATCTTGCTGGACGAAATCGAAAAAGCTCATCCGGATGTATTCAATATCCTCCTGCAGGTGCTTGATGACGGTCGTCTTACGGATAATAAAGGTCGAACCGTCAACTTCAGGAATACCATTATCATCATGACCTCCAACATTGGAAGCCAGTTGATCCAGGAAAATATCCGGAACATGAACGGCAAGAACAAAGCACAGAGTATGGAAGAAACACGCCGCCAGGTGATGGACCTGCTGCAACGTACCATCAGACCGGAGTTTCTGAACCGTATTGACGAAATTATTATGTTTACTCCACTTGATAATGCGCAGATCCGTGAAATCGTTAAACTGCAGTTTGAACACATACGCAGACTGCTGGTCGAGCAACAGGTGGATATTGTGCTGGATGAGGATGCACTGGACTGGATCGCCGGAGTTGGTTTCGACCCGGTTTACGGAGCTCGTCCGATCAAGCGGGTGATGCAACGTGAGGTGCTGAATGAGTTGTCCAAACAACTGATTGCAGGAACAATCAACAAGGATTCAACCATTCATGTGAGCGTGGAGAACGATCATATCGTCTTCCGGAATGAGTGATGGAATCTGTAATGAAAAAAGGGACCGGAGGAGGTCCCTTTTTTTTTAAGAACAATCCCCTGGTTATCAGGAGGCGGAAAAATTTTTCAGGCAATCTTCCACATTGTCCTCAATATCAAAAATATTATGGAGCTGCAACAATTTAAACAATTCCATTACTTCGTCCGAAACATCACAGATTTTTAAAAAACCGTATTTGTTGTTGGCGGTTTTCATCAGGGAGAGCAACACGCCGAAGCCGGAACTGTCCACGTATTTTATACCTTTCAGGCTTAAGATCAGCTTGGTGTTGGGAGCATCAAACAAAGCATTCAGTTGTTTTTTTGCTTCCTCGGTGATCAGTGCATTGAACTTTTTGATGTCTTCCTTAAAGTGTATGATAACGATATCATCTTTTTTTTCTATGGTAAATAGATCCATCGGATTTTATTGTTTTGGTTTCTCAAAATTTGATTTTAACTCTTCAACGGCATGCGTGGTTTCGTCAACGAACCGCTCAATATATCCGGAATATTTCTCCGGCGATTTTGCTTCTTTGGCATTCAATTCAAATTCTTTAAGCATAGCTGCCAGGTCGTTCATGCCCATGATGGCGATGGAAGATTTGGCTTTGTGGGCCAGCATGCCCAGGTTGGTCCAGTCCTGCTTTTCGTAAAGTTTCTGCATCTCACGGATGAATTCCGGAACCTGTTCGATAAAAATATCAACAAGTTCCCTGATGATGGTTTCATCCCCTCCCGACATACTTTCTATATATTCGAGATTTACGTATTCAAGATTTCTTTTACCAGCCATGATGTGTCGATATGTTTGTTCAAATATAAAAAAAACTTTCATTTATAAGAACAAAGCACCGATTCTTTCCGTAGAAAATAAAAATAATTACTTTCGTTGTGTCTTATGAGGTCCGGTTATGGGGGAAGCACATCATTACGGAATGTATCTAATAAAGATATTTGTTTACTCACAGCGTATCAGACTGTAACGTTAATTTAAAAAAGAACCTTATGAAAAGAATGGTTGTTCTTTTTTTTCTGTTTCTGTTTTTTACAGCCCCTGCTTTGCATTCGCAGACTTTTCTAATTATTAAGAAAGGTGATTTTAAGAATGGTAAACAAGGCTTTGAAGCAGCATGGGATCATCTGCAACAGGGGGATGCCTGGTATCGGAAGGGAACGGGATTCTTTCCTCTGGCGTTGGCAGAATATCTTAAAGCGTATGATTATAACCCGGGACATCCGAAACTGAATTATAAGATCGGTATTTGTTATCTGTTTACCGATCATAAAGACAGGGCCCTGGAATACCTGACCAAAGCCTATTTGCTGGGGAAGGAGCTAACGCCGGATATTTACTATTTCCTGGGTCTGGCCGGTCAATATAATTACCTGTTTGACGATGCCTTGCAGAATTACAGATATTTTGTGGACCATGGTGAGAGAAAGTCTCTGAAAATATGGGGGGAGCAGGCACGAAGACATATTGAAGAATGTGAGAATGCCAAAGAGATCGTTAAGGATACGGTCCGTGTGGTAATAGTTGATTTGGGAAATAACCTGAATTCGGAATATGATGATTATAAAACGGTGCTCAATCCCGCGAGTGATCATTTGTATTTTACCTCTCGCCGTCCGGAGTCGGATAAGCAGCTTCCCAACCGGTTTGATAATAAGTTTGAGGAAGATATTTATCAAAGTGTTCAGGAAAACGGGGGGTGGAGCGAGGCTTATCGGATGAAGAAACCTGTGAATTCAAAATACAATGATGCGGCGGTAGCTGTTTCGCCGGATGACAGAAAATTATATATCTACAGAGGAAACAAGAAGAACGGAAGCATCCTGGTCAGTAAGAACAAAAATGGAAAATGGAAAAAGCCCTCTTCTGCACTGCCTCACATCAATTCAAAAGGACAGGAGACCTCCCTTTTTTTCCTGCCGGATAGCAATGTGGTTTATTTTGTTTCGGATCGAAAGAAATTAACCCATGGTGGCAAGGATATTTTCATGATCCGGCGATTGGAAAAAAACAAATGGAGCAAGCCGGAGGCTCTGGACACGACCGTCAATACAAGGTATGATGAGGAGAGTCCGTACGTAACACCGGACGGCAGAATCCTTTACTTCAGTTCCCAGGGCCACAATTCCATGGGTGGATTTGATGTGTTCCGGTCGGTAAAGGATTCTGCCGGACATTGGTCGGCACCCCAGAATCTGGGTTATCCTGTCAACACACCCGATGACGACCTGTTTTACACTCCTTCTCCGTTGGATTCTTCGGTGGCTTATATCTCAGGTATCCGGGAGGAAACCGTCGGTTTGAAAGATATGTACAGGATAACGTGGTTGCCTCCGCTGCCGGTAGATACCGTGAAGGTTGATACGGTACCGAAAGATACGGTTCCGGAAGTCAACCCCCGGTCCGTTACCCCTCCGGCTCCTGTCATGGTTCCGGTGCCTGTGCCGGAGGTTAAGCCCTGGATTATTGAAGGAAAGGTTATGGACCTCAGGGACTCTCTGCCGGTGATGGCTTCCATTGATATTATTGACCTGGAAAAAAACGAGATCGTTGGAAAAACCATATCCGGAAAAGAAGACGGAGCTTTCCGGATTACGGCAAAGAACAGAAAAAGTATCGGCGTGGAACTGAATGCTCCGGGATATATGTTTTTTCTGGATGTGATCCCGGCGCCGGAAAATGATACGGTCACCCGTACAACTTATGATTTTTATCTGAAAAAGATTGAGGCCGGTGCTAAGGTTGTTTTGCAGAATATTTTCTTTGATTTTGCAAAAGCAACCCTTAAGCCTGAATCTTATCCCTCTTTAGACCGGGTAGTTAAATTTATGCAGGACAATCCGGATATTAAGGTAGAGATTGCAGGGCATACCGACAATATCGGTTCGGATGCAGTGAACCTAAAGCTCTCGCGTGCCCGGGCTGCTGCCGTAGTGGACTATCTGGTGTCCAAAGGAATAAATCCATCCCGTCTGGTGGCCAAAGGATATGGCGAGAGCCAGCCGGTAACTTCTAACGATACAGACGAAGGAAGGGCACAGAACAGAAGGGTGGAATTTAAAATCCTGAAATTGTGATTTTTTTGCTTACCCCAGATATTTTTTTACAACCTCCAATAAACGATCCTTCATAATGGGTTTGGTCAGATAATCATTGCACCCGATCTTAAATGCGGTATCCCTGTCAAATTCCATGGCGTGCGCCGTCTGGGCTACAATGGGCAGATCCGAACGGAATTTTCTGATCTCTCGGGTTGCTTCATATCCATCCATAACAGGCATTTTTATATCCATCAGTATAAGAGATACTTCTTCATGTGATTGACAGTATTCTACGGCTTTTAATCCGTTTTCTGCCCTGATTATATCTGTTCCGAGCGATGCAAGCATCTTACTGATGACAAAATAGTTTAAATCATTATCTTCGGCTATTAATATGCTTTTATTAGTCATGGTCTTTCTTCTTCTTTCTTTGGTACTTAATGATTGATAAATGAAACATTACTTTTTGGGTAGGGTAAAAGAAAAAACGGAACCTTCTCCCGGTTTTGATACCACATGGATATTCCCCCCCAGCAAGTTTACAAGTTCTTTGCTAATGGACAAACCCAGTCCGATTCCTTCGTGTGAACGTGTCAGCGAATCATCTCCCTGTTCAAAACGGTTAAAGATCCGGGATAAATCTTTTTTTGCCATACCCATTCCGTTATCTTTGACATAAAATTCCAATAGATTTTCACTTTTTTCCTTGTATCCGAAGTAAACAATCCCTTCTTCGGTGAATTCTAGAGCGTTGTTCAACAGATTTTGTAAGATTTCCCGCAAACGTTCCTTGTCACTTTTTAGTATATAAGAGGTGTCAAGTTGATTAACAACTTTAATACGTAGTCCTTTTTTTAAGGTCAAGGGATTCTTTTCATATAATAAATGCAATTCTTTTAATAACGAATGTACATCAAACGGTTCTTTATGAATGATAATCTCATTGGCTTCAATCTTGGATATATAGAGGATTTGATTGAGAATATGTAATAAATTCAGGCCTGAACTTTTAATGATCCGTACATAATTATTTTTTTCGTCCTGTGAGATACCCGGTTCATTCAACAGTTCGGCAAATCCCATGATGGCATTTAACGGGGTTCTGATTTCATGTGACATATTGGCCAGAAAGGCCGTCTTTAAACGGTTACCTTCCTCGGCTTTCTCTTTTTCCTGGATAAGCTCGGCCTCATATTGCTTTCGTTGGGTGATGTCAAAGATATATCCGATATTTTGAATCAAACGACCCTCTTCATCGAAAACCCCAAAAGCATTTAAAAGAACATGAATCTTTTTTCCGTCTTTGCGAAGCAGGGTTTCTTCATAATTAACCACTTTCCCATCATGCCGGAGGATATTGAAAATTTTTTCTCTTTCTTCCGGAACCGGATAAAGATTCCGGGGATTTGACTTTAACGCTTCTTCCCTGGAACCAAACCCCAGTATATCTATGAAAGCCTGGTTACAGTCCAGAAATCTTCCTTCAGGAGTGGAAATATAATCCCCGGTAAGATCATGATCGAAGAAATCCCTGTATTTTTTTTCACTGGCCAGTATTTTAACCTGGTTCTTTTTTAATTCATCATAGTTATTCCGTAATTCTTCTATCAAACTGGTCCTCTGAAGAACCAAACTCAAATGATTGGCGTAAGCAATAACATCGGGGACATTCCCTTCACTTAAATGGTCAGACATGATTATGAAAATAGCAAATGGATTTCCCTCCCGGTTTAAAAGAGGCGCTGCAATGCTGTGTCGTATTTTTAAATCCAGGATCAGATTTCGTGTAAGTTCCGGAGGGAGAGCCGGCATAATTTTCAGCAAATCCCCGGCTACATCACGGGAAAAAATGGTCTGTCCCTTGTAGAGAATCTTTTCATATTTATCTGATATTCCCCTGACAGGAATATGTAATGTTTCAAATTCTTTTTCTGACGTGGTTACAAACTGTGCCAGTATGTTTATGTCAAAACTAAAATAACGTGGAACAAGAAACTTTTTGGTTTTATCCAATAAAAATATAATCGAATGAATTTGATTTTTTAGCAGTTCGTTTCTGAAGATTGTGAAACTTTCTTCAATGCCGGTTGCTTTTCTCAAAGATTCAAAAACTTTGTTAAGGATTAGAATTATTTCTTCCTTTTCTTTTCTCTTTGTCAGATCATTGAATATAAATATATATCGTTTATTTCCCGTTAGTTGATCAGAGAAAGGGGTTACGGTCAACTCGCAATCGAAAGATATCCCGTCTTTCCGGGTGTGTCTGATCTGGGTTTGGAAACTCTCTGTTTCGGTAATCACATTACGTATGTTGGTGATGTATGAATCGTCTGTTTGTCCGTCGGCATTCATCAGGTCGGAAACTTTACTGCCAACGGCTTCTTCCATATTCCAACCGGTCAGTTTTGTAAAGGCGGGATTGACCCAGTCAATTATCATATTGTGGTTTGTGATGGCAATACCGTTGACCGATGATTGTATGGCGGTAAGCAGTAAAATATTCTGGTCTTCTGATTTTTTCAATAAAGTAATATCATGCAGTATATACAATAAGGCAGATTTACCGAACCAATTTATTTTTGTTACAGTCACTTCAAGTAATAATGTGTCTTTTGCCGGGGATGTGAAAGATATCTGGCGGGGGGAGCCGGCCGGTACCTTTAGCGGATCGGGCACTTTCCTTTTTCTTTCCGAAACTTCGCCCAATATCTTTTGGGTTACAGGATTGCTAAACAGGATCCATCCGTTTTTATCGGTTATGATAATTCCCGAGGGAATAGCATCCGTAATATTTTTATAACTGTCCAGACTGAGGTTAAATGTCTCCCATTTTTTTAGGAGCGGAGTAAAATCTTGAAAAAGAATAACTGCTCTTTTGTATATACCGGGGCGTTTTATCAGAGGTTCCCCTTCAATCAAAATTTCTTTTTGTTCTTTTCCCGCTGATAGGCATATTTTCTTTTTCACGTGTTGACCCGAAGAAAGTTTTTGAATGAAATCATTCAGATTACACTTCTTTAGTTCCGGAATGTCTGTGACCTTTTTATAGGTCCATTGTTCGGGCTTTTTAAAATAATGCTTCAGCACAGGATCAATATATTCAATCACCAGCTCTTCATTAACTTCAATGATCCCGGTTCCTGTTGTGCGTTTTGTTATAAAATCTCTCATAAATATATCTGTGTCAGCTTATTCCTTGTATTAGAAAACGCGACAAATATCGTGCTAATAAAAATAAAATGGGAAAAATTAAGCCTTTTATCCGTTAAAATTAAAATATGTTAATATAGATATTACATACGTTTTTGCTTGTGTTTTGTTACCGGACAGCCAACATAAAAACGGCTTCTTTTGTAAATGCCCTTTTACGGATGATCTTATCACAGAATATTTGTAAGTTCGTTAATCACCTATAATTTTTCGAAAAATAAATAATCTGGGGGAAAAAATAAAGAAAAAGAATAGAAATAATGATTTGAGATATGCAGTTGGTTATGTGTATGGTTTCTGATATACAAAAAAAATCAGATAACAAACTTAATGACAAAATATTAGCCTCTTTTGCAAAGTGTATAATTATACGGTTTGTTTATGATATGTCATTCCCCCGTCTTTTTTCCGACCTGTTTTTAATCATAAAAAATATCGGAGGAAAATTTTTACATTTGCTTGGCTTGATAAAGCCAGAAAAGAATGGAAATAACATATTTAAATTTGTAATGAAATGAAAATAACACCTTTAGTAGAGATTCATCAACAATTGGGAGCAAAAATGGTTCCCTTTGCCGGTTTTCTGATGCCGGTCGAATACAGCGGCATTCAGGATGAGCATATTACCGTCAGGACAAAACTGGGGGTATTTGATGTGTCCCATATGGGTGAGATATGGATTCGTGGACCGAAAGCTTTGGATTTTTTGCAGTGGGTTACCTCCAACGATGTCTCTGCCCTGTACGACGGGAAAGTGCAGTATTCGTGTTTTCCTAACGGGCAGGGAGGAATCGTGGATGACCTGCTGGTGTATCGCTTTGCCGAAGATGAATATTTGTTGGTGGTGAATGCTTCCAATATCGGGAAAGATTACAACTGGTTGGTGGAGCGTGGTAATGAAATGGGCCTGACAGCAGGAAAAGAAATAGAGAATGTCTCCGATGAGATGGCCCAACTGGCTATCCAGGGACCACTGGCCCTGAAAGCCATGCAAAAGCTGACGAAGGAACCGGTGACGGACATGAAGTACTATACCTTTAAAAAAACAGAGTTTGCGGGCATCCCTGGAGCGATCTTTTCCACTACGGGATATACGGGGGCCGGTGGTTGTGAGGTGTATGTTCCTGCGGATAAGGCTGTTCGGCTCTGGGAAGCCGTGATGGATGCCGGGAAAGAATATGGGATCAAACCGGTAGGACTCGGAGCCAGGGATACACTGCGGCTCGAAATGGGATTTTGTCTGTACGGTAATGATATTACCGATAAAACCTCGCCCATTGAAGCAGGTCTGGGTTGGATTACCAAGTTTGTGGACGGCAAGAACTTTATTGACAGGGACTTGTTATGGAAACAAAAACAGGAAGGGGTGGAACGACGGCTGAAAGGATTTGTTTTGATAGACAGAGGCATCCCCAGACAGCATTATCCGGTTTACAATGAAGCACATGAACAGATCGGCGAAGTCACTTCCGGGACCATGTCCCCTATGTTGAAGCAGGGCATAGGCATGGGATACCTGCAAAAGGGCTACTGGAAAGAAGGAACCCCTGTATGGATCGGCATACGAAACAAGTTTCTGCAGGCCCGGGTAGTGAAACCTCCGTTTTATAAACCGGAAGACTGATCCTGTTTTATGGAAGAAAGAAGGCAAAAAATAGAGGTTTGTTTTTCTCCGTTGTTGTACCCATTGTATGAAAACCCCGACGCTATTGTGGTGGTGGTGGATATTCTTCGGGCTACTTCTTCCATTATCACGGCTTTTCACAACGGTGTGGAAAAACTGATTCCCGTACGGACCATTGAAGAGGCCCGTACCTATAAAAATAAGGGCTATCTCATTGCTGCAGAAAGAGACGGCAGGATCCTGGATTTTGCCGACTTTGGAAATTCTCCCGATAACTTCACGCCGGACAAAATCAGCGGAAAAACGGTTGTGTACAGCACAACCAACGGGACACAGGCCATTCGTATGGCCGGAAAACATCATCAGGTACTCGTGGGGGGATTTCTGAATATTTCTGCTATCACCGAATACCTGATCTCCGGGAGAAGAAATGTGCTGATACTGTGTGCCGCCTGGAAGAATAAATTCAGTCTGGAAGATTCTGTTTTTGCCGGTGCCTTAACGGATAAGTTGCTGAAAACGGGAAAATTCCATACTATTTGCGACTCTGCCATAGCAGCCCGTGACCTGTGGCTACTGGCCAAACCGGACCTGATTTCCTATATTGGCAAAGCCGCCAACCGACACCGTCTGAAAAAACTGGGACTGGACAATGTTATAGAGTATTGTCATACACAGGATGTTACGGATATCATCCCCGTGCTGGACAAAGACCTGCTTGTGCCGTTGAAAAAAATGTGAAATTGTTAGCAATTTATTTGTCAATTATCATGGTTTATTTCTCTTTTTAATGCAATTTTGCAGTATAGGATCATGGTTATCAATCTAAAGTTATCTGAAAATGAAAAAGCACAACTTTTATGCAGGACCGGCGATTTTGCCCGAGTTTACAATAAACAATGTTATAGAGGCTGTCCGTGATTTTGCCGGCACAGGATTATCCATTATGGAAATCTCCCACCGTAGCAAAGAGTTCACGGCAGTCATGGAGCAGGCACAATCGCTGTTCAAGGAATTATTGGATATTCCGGAGGGTTATCATGTACTCTTTCTGGGAGGTGGGGCCAGCACCCAGTTTACCGTGGCACCCATGAACCTGATGCAGCGTAAATCCGCCTATCTGAACACAGGAGCCTGGGCCAGCAAAGCCATTAAGGAAGCAAAATTATATGGAGAAGTGAAGGTGGTCGCATCCTCCGAAGACAAAAATTTTTCCTATATCCCAAAGGGGTACAAAATCCCGGAAGATGCCGATTATTTTCATATCACAACCAACAACACCATTTACGGGACTGAGATTAAAGAAGATATGGATTCTCCCGTACCTTTGGTGGCGGATATGTCCTCCGATATTTTGAGTCGTCCGGTGGACGTCTCCAAATACGTGCTTATATACGGTGGAGCTCAGAAAAATCTCGCTCCGGCAGGCGTGACGTTTGTCATTGTAAGGGAAGATGTCCTCGGCAAAGTGGACCGCAAGATCCCGACCATCTTTAATTACCGTACACACATTGACAAAGGTTCGATGTTTAATACGCCTCCTGTCCTTTCGGTATATGCTGCCCTGCAGACCCTGATATGGATCAGGGATAATGGCGGTGTCGAAGGCATGCAGAAAAGAAATCATGAAAAATCCGCTTTACTGTACGAAGAAATTGACCGGAATAAGTTGTTCAAACCTACCATTCTTAATGAGGACGACCGTTCGGTGATGAATGTATGCTGGGTGATGAATGAAGCATATGCCGAACTGGAAAAAACGTTCCTGGAATATGCCACCGAAAAAGGCATGATAGGAATCAAAGGCCATCGTTCTGTCGGAGGATTCAGGGCATCCCTGTACAATGCGTTGCCGCTTGAGAGTGTGAAGGCTTTGATCGGGGTGATGCAGGAATATGAATCCAAAGCCTGAAAATCTGTTCAGGAGCTATGAAAAATAAAAAAAAATAACCATGAAAATTTTGATTGCAACGGTAAAACCATTTGCTCCCGTAGCGGTTGAGCAGATACGTGAAATATTTGATCGGGCCGGATACGAAACGGAGGTCTTGGAAAAATATGCTTCTCAGGATGATCTGATGAGTAAGGTGAAAGACGTGGATGGATTGATAGTCCGAAGTGATAAAATTGACCAACAGGTGCTTGAAGCTGCCGGACAGTTGAAGATTGTGGTCAGGGCCGGTGCCGGATATGACAATATTGACCTGGAGGCAGCTACGGCGAAAGAGGTCGTGGTCATGAACACCCCCGGACAAAATTCGAATGCCGTCGCCGAACTGGCGATGGGAATGATGGTGTATATGGCCCGCAACCTGTTTAACGGAAAACCCGGAACCGAACTGAAGGGGAAAACCCTCGGGATTCATGCTTACGGTCATGTAGGCCGCGAAGTGGCCCGTATAGCCAGAGGCTTTGGAATGGATACGTTTGCTTATGATCCTTTTGTCAGTAAAACGGATATTATCAATGATGGCACCAAACCGGTGGACAGTGTGGAAGAGCTGTACGAGAATTCCCGTTACGTGTCCCTGCATATTCCGGCCAACGAAAAGACGGTACGTTCCATCAACTTTGACCTGATGCATCGTATGCCCCGGGGGGCTACCCTCGTCAATACGGCCCGGAAGGAAATCATTCATGAAGAAGACCTGTTGCGGATGTTCCGCGAAAGAGAAGATTTTCGTTATGTCTCCGACATTGCTCCCTCCTGTGCCGAAACCCTTGCTGCCGAAGTCCCCGGACGCTTTTTCTTTACCCCGAAAAAAATGGGGGCCCAGACCGCCGAGGCCAATATCAATGCCGGCGTTGCTGCCGCCCGCCAAATCGTTAAGTTCTTTGAAAAAGGAGATACGACGTTTCAGGTGAATAAATAAAATATGGGAGTAGAGGGCAGGAATTAAACAGGAATGCACGGGAACACAGTATGGCATCCGGATTGATAGAAACAGGTAGCAATGACTCTGTAATATATTTATTTAAATAAATATATTAATACATATTTAAATACATATTTAAAAATGCAACCCTTAACTCCTAAACGTTCAACTCAGAAATTACAACCATGGCAGTATTAAAACCATTCAAAGGGATTCGGCCCCCGGCAGAACTGGCTTTCCGGGTGGCTTCGAGGCCTTATGATGTATTGAATTCGGAAGAAGCAAGAAAAGAAGCGGAGGGGAATCCCTATTCCCTGCTTCACATCATCAAGCCGGAAATAGATTTGGAACCGGGCATAGATGTGCACAGCGAATCGGTTTATAAGTAAGCGAAGGAAAACTACCGGAAGTTTCTGGAGAATGGATGGCTCAGGCAGGATGAACGGGATTACCTTTATATATATGCTCAGACATGGAGGGGACGTACACAATATGGTCTGGTAGGTTGTGCTGCGGTGGATGACTATCTGAACGGTGTGATCCTGAAACATGAACTGACGCGTCCTGACAAGGAGGATGACCGGATGAGGCATGTGATGGTCAACAATGCCAATATTGAACCGGTATTTTTTACTTACAGGGCAGTACCTGAAATAGACAGTATGGTGGCGGCCTGGGTGAAGGAACACGATCCTGAATATGATTTTATGGCTGCTGATAAGGTAAGACATCAGTTCTGGGTGATTACGGACAGGGAAAGGTCTGAGCGACTGGTGGAGTTGTTTGAGGCCATCCCTCACACATACGTGGCTGACGGTCATCACCGTACGGCAGCAGCAGCCCGGGTGGGGCTGGAGAAACGCAAAAACAATCCCAACCACCGGGGTGATGAAGAGTATAACTTTTTTCTGGCTGTTCATTTTCCACACGATCAGCTTACCATTATTGATTATAACCGGGTGGTGAAAGATTTGAACGGAATGACCCCGGCAGAACTCGTGGAAAAACTGAAAGCGGGCTTTGAGGTGGTGGGAAAAGGGGAAGAAATTTATAAACCCGCCAGGTTACATGAGTTTTCCATGTACCTGGACGGAAAATGGTATGCCCTCACTGCCAGATCCGGTACCTATGACGACCAGGATCCTATCGGCATGCTGGATGTGACGATCCTTTCCGAACAAGTGCTGAAACCATTGTTGGATATCGAGGATTTGCGCCGCTCCGAACGCATAGATTTTGTAGGAGGCATCCGGGGTCTTGGAGAGTTGAAGCGCAGGGTGGATTCCGGAGAGATGGCTGTGGCTTTTGCTTTGTATCCCGTATCATTGGAACAATTGATGAAGATTGCCGATACGGGCAATATCATGCCGCCCAAAACGACATGGTTTGAACCCAAACTCCGCAGTGGACTTGTTATCCATAGTCTTGATGAGTCATGATAGGTAAAAATCTGCAAAGAATACGAAAAGAACTGCCGGATCACGTGACATTGGTGGCTGTCAGTAAAACCAAACCGGTGGAGGATATCCTTGAAGCTTATCAGGCCGGCCAGCGGGATTTCGGTGAAAACAAAGTGCAGGAAATGGTGGACAAAAAGGACCATCTGCCCCAGGATATCCGCTGGCACATGATCGGCCATCTGCAGACCAATAAGGTAAAATACATTGTACCTTTTGTGACTCTGATACATGGTGTGGACAGCCTGAAACTAATGCAGACGATACACAAAGAGGCAGTAAAAAGGGATAAGATACAGGACTGTCTCCTGGAGATACATATCGCCGAAGAACCTTCCAAATTCGGTTTTGATTTCCAGGAATTACTGGCATTGTTACACAGAGAGGCATGGGCCAGTCTGGATCATATCCGTATTTGTGGTGTCATGGGGATGGCTACTTTTACCAGTGATGAAGACCAGGTGAGAAGGGAATTCCGTTATCTTCATCAATGCTTTGATACCCTGAAATCCGAAGTGTTTTCAGAAAAAGATTATTTCAGGGAAATTTCCATGGGGATGTCTGGAGATTACAGGATTGCTGTCGGGGAGGGGAGTACAATTGTGAGGATCGGTACTTTGATTTTCGGAGAAAGGAATTATCTTTAGCTTCTGAACCCAAAAACACATTGTTATGGCTGATTTGTCGGTAAGATATCTGGGCCTTGATCTGCAGAGCCCTGTGGTGGCCAGTAGTTCCGGATTGACATCTTCCGTGGAAAAAATCAGGGAGATGGAAGAAGAGGGTGTGGGAGCCGTGGTGTTGAAGTCCTTGTTTGAAGAGCAAATATATGTTGAGAGCACCATGCATCTTGAAGAATCCGACTATTCTGAAGCAAGTGATTATCTGAAAAACTATGTAAGGGATCATTCGCTGGGAGAATATCTCAGTCTGATAGAAGAGGTTAAAAGTCAGACTTCCCTTCCGGTAATTGCCAGTGTCAATTGTATGTCGGTATCAGAATGGGTGGATTATGCCAGGAAAATCGAAAGTGCCGGAGCTGATGCGCTGGAGCTGAATGTCTTTATCCTTCCTGTATCCAGGGGAAAAACAGGGGGTGAATATGAAAACATTTATTTCGAACTGGCAGATAAGCTTAAGAGCCTGGTTCGCATCCCGCTGATCTTTAAGCTGGGGCATCAGTTTACCAATCTGAATTATCTGGTTGCACAATTGGCATACCGACAGGTAGAAGGCGTGACCCTGTTCAACCGTTTCTATGAGCCGGATATAGATATTAACAAGCTCCGCCTTGTGTCTGCCGGTGTTTTTAGCAAGCCGGAAGAACTTCGCCAGACCCTTCGCTGGATCGGGCTCCTATACGGTCAGCACGATCATCTGGATCTGGCTGCTTCCACCGGGGTGCATGATGCCGAAGCGGTTATAAAACTTTTACTGGCAGGGGCAAATGTCACCCAGGTATGTTCCGTATTGTACCAAAAAGGGATATCTTATATTCATACGCTGAACGAAGGACTTTCCCGTTGGATGGATGACAAGGGGTTTGGGAAGATTGAAGAATTCAGGGGGAAACTGAGCTATAAGAACCTGCAAGACCCCGTGATGTACGAAAGGTCACAGTTTATGAAATTTTTCTCCGATTATCATTAACACACTTGCGGAGAGAGGTTTTGCGACGATCCTATTCCCCGTTCATCTGAAGATTTTCTTCAAGCAATTTCATCATCTCATGATACAAAGATACCTTATCCGAAGCAGGGTTTATCCTGTAACTTTGTTCTTTAAAAAATGCAATATGTTCTTTCAGGACGGTTTTATCATGCAGGAAAGGCAAGGCATTTTCTATAACGGTGAAGGCTTCCAGAGCCGTCATATAGTCCCCTTCCAGAAATATTTGCAGAAAAACCTGAATGTGGGCTGAAAAATCAAGGCCCGATTGCCAGCAGGCGGCGACCATTCTCTGTTTTTTATCCTGATCGGATATGTCCTGCAATGCGGGAATCAGGGGAGCAACGGAGGGCTGACTCTTCATGTCTCTGATCAGGGCGACCACCGCATCTGTGATTGTCGGAGAGTCGGTTTGTGAATAAAGTTTCATCACGGCAGGTATCAGGGCAGGGTTCCCGCTGTAACGGATCTCTTTAATGACTGACAGGACGACTTCGTCACGTGCTGAAAAAAGCTGCTTGATAAGTTGCTGGTTATGTCGTTCCGTCTCTCTTTCTGCCATGATAATTTTTTTGCAAAAATAGAAAAATCAACTTAGTTATGCGGATAAGAATATATCATTCTTTGAACCTTTTTCAAGATGGTTCGTATAATCCGGCAGAATGGATAAAAAATAAGATTTTTTTTTAATTTTGGGGTTCCTGTTATAGCGTATGGATACATTGCAATCTGTAGAAATAAATTTATCCGGATAAAAACAGTATATTGTATGTATCAGAATATCTGAATATTATAAATACAGGAAGGATTATAATTTTTTTTTATGGTCATTTGAAAAAAAGTATTAATTTTACTATGGTATAATTTCATTATGAATGTTGAATAAATTTCTTGTTTATGAAACTAAAAATGATTCAAAGAGTTTTAATCCGAATCTTTTTATTGGCCTTAATTGCTGTTTCCTGGGTAAGTTGTAAATCCGGGGAGAAAAAAGAACAGGCTGAAGAAAGTGCGGTAGAGGTTGATGTCTCGCAATTGAACGATGAGATGTTTAAAGATATAAATGAAGCGAAGCAGATTTTTTATTCTCTGCCATCGCCTTTGGAAACAGCCATGCTGATAAAATCTACCGGGGTAGGTTACAATGAAGATCTACTGAATTCTGTGGATAATGTGACCAAATATTCAACCACGAAAAGTATGGCGTTGAATCTGGGTATTTATACCTGTGATCTTAGCTTTGCCAGTCTTTACGATCAGACACAATCTTCCATTGATTATATGAATGCAGCCAAGAAAATGGCTGACGGTCTCGGTATTCTGGATGCGATCAGCCAGGAAAACATAGATCGTCTTGAAGAAAATATCAATAACAGGGATGTGATCATGGACATTATCTCCGAGACTTTTATGAATTCCAGTTCTTATCTTCAGGAAAATGACCGTTCCGCCGTGGCAGCCATCGTGTTGGTAGGTGGTTGGATGGAAGGGCTTTATCTCGCTACCCAATTGGTTCCCGATACGACTCACCTGGAAAACAACAAACTGATTCAGCGGATCGTGGATCAGAAACTGTCTCTGAATATCGTTGAGCGACTGCTGAATGACAATGAAGATAATCAGGACATACAGGCCATCATGAAAGATATAAATGAGATACAAGCCATTTATGACAAGATCCCCATGAAGGCCAGTTCCTCCTCTGAAACTTCTACCGACGATCAGACTCATGTTACGACCATCAAGTCGGCCTCTAATTATAAAATTACCTGGGACCTGTTCAACGAGTTAAAGGAAACAGTGAAAGTTATCAGAAATAATTATATTTCATAAAATTTATACCTATGAAACGAGTTCTTATTCTGTTGTTATTTATATCGGCTTCTTTTTTCGTACTGTCCACCCAGAACAGCCAGGCACAATGTAAAGGTTTTGCCAAGAATGTTTGCAAGCTTGAATTGGTGCCTTTTACCCATGACGGTAACTATCATGCCGCGGTGCTGACTGAAGGGGAAGAAGCTGAATTATATAAGACTTTTTATTCCGATCAGGAATATAGAGTGGCTGTATGTGGTTCGGATAATCTTCCGGAAATTGAATTTAAAGTGATGGATGCCGGACAGAAGGTGTTATATAGTAATAAAGATCATGATTTTTCCAAAACCTGGGACTTTAAGCTGGAATCCAGTCAACAACTGAAAGTTGTCGTAAAGGTTCCGTCGAGAGGGGATAAATCTCAAGAACCGGCCAGCGGATGTGTGGCTATCATGTTTGGATTTAAGGTGAAGTAAAAAGAGAGATCACACATTGGGAATGATAAATCAACCTGCAGCTGCATGCAGGTTTTTTTATAGTTTTTCCCTGAGATAACGGGCCGTATGAGAGGTTTTATTCCGGATAAGTGCTTCCGGGGTTCCCTGAAAAACAAGATCGCCTCCTTTTTCACCTCCTTCCGGCCCCAGGTCAATGATCCAGTCGGCTGCTTTTATGACATCCGGGTTGTGTTCAACCAGGATGATGGTGTTTCCGTGTTCGATGAGTGCATCAAAAGCTCCCAGCAATTTTCTGATGTCGTGAAAATGCAGACCGGTGGTAGGTTCATCAAAAATGAAAAGAGTGTGTGTGTTGCGGTTTTCTTTTTTCAGAAAGGAGGCCAGTTTGACGCGTTGACTTTCTCCCCCGCTCAAGGTATTGGAAGGTTGTCCCAGATGAATATAACCAAGCCCTACGGATGACAGCGTTTTTAACTTTTCGATGATTTTTTTTTCCAGGGTTGAACGGTCTGTTCCGAAGAAGTCAATGGCTTCATCCACGGTCATTTCAAGGACATCATAGATAGATTTTCCCTGGTAAGTCACTTCGAGGATCTCGGGTTTAAAACGTTTTCCGTGACAGCTTTCGCAGATAAGCTCGACGTCGGCCATGAACTGCATCTCCACATGGATGACCCCTTCACCCTGACATTCTTCACACCGTCCTCCTGTTACGTTGAAGGAGAAATGGGAAGGAGAAAAGTGGTTGATTTTTGCAGCGGGTTGTTCGGCGAACAGTTTCCGAATATCATCGTAGGCTTTGATATAGGTGACGGGATTGGAACGGGAAGATTTACCGATGGGGTTCTGGTCCACCAGTTCGACACTATTTAACCGGTCCAGATCTCCCTGAATGCCGAGGTGGTTTCCAGGTTTTTTCCCTGTTTTCAGAATCCGGCGGCTCAGGGCAGGGTAGAGGATGTCTCCTACCAGGGTAGATTTGCCGGAGCCGCTGACGCCTGTGACTACGGTCATTATTTGCAGCGGAAATTTAATACTGATGTTTTTAAGGTTGTGCTCGCTGGCTCCTGTGACCTCAATGTAACTGTTCCATGGTCTTCTGACGGCAGGGACCTTAATCTGCTCTTCTCCGGTGAGATATTTCCGGGTGATGCTGTTTTTTGCCTTGAGCAGCCGGTTGACGGGACCTGCAAAAACAACCTCGCCACCCAGTCTTCCCGCCAGGGGCCCCATATCAATGATATGATCGGCAGCACGTATGAATGATTCGTCATGTTCGACCACTACAACCGTATTCCCCATGTCTCTCAATTCTTCAAGCACACGGATCAGCCGGTGGGTGTCTCTGGGATGTAAACCAATGCTGGGCTCGTCCAGGATATATAAAGAACCTACCAGGCTGCTTCCCAGCGATGTGGCCAAATTGATACGCTGCGACTCTCCTCCGGAAAGGGTGGAAGAAAGGCGATTCAGGGTGAGGTAACCCAGGCCTACATCCATCATATAACGGAGACGGTTGGTGATCTCTGTGAGAATACGCCCGGCCACATGCTTTTCATAGTCCGTCAATTGCAGGTTCTCAAAGAAATCTTGCAACTTTTCCACCGGGAGATCAACCAGGTCAGGAATAGACTTTTCATTGATCCTGACCCACGAGGCTTCTTTCTTAAGGCGGGTTCCATGACATACGGGACAAACGGTTTTACCCCGGTAGCGGGAAAGCATCACCCGGTACTGTATTTTGTATTTTTTTTCTTCCAGATAAGAAAAAAACCGGTTGAGTCCCCCAAAATATTGATTCCCGGTCCATATCAGCTTTTTTTGTTCTTCTGTTAACCGGTAATACGGTCTGTGAACAGGGAAGTCGAATTTCGGAGCATGATAGATCAGGGCTTCTTTCCATTTTCTCATTTTCTCTCCGCGCCAGCAGACGATGGCATCTTCATAGACCGATAAACTTTTATCCGGGATTACAAGGTCTTCGTCAATCCCTATAATTTTCCCATATCCTTCACATACCGGGCAAGCCCCCACCGGACTGTTAAAACTGAACATGGCAGTTGATGGTTCTTCAAAAAGGATCCCGTCTGCTTCGAAGCGGTTGGAAAAATCTCTTTCCATGGTTTTTCCTTCCTTGAAGATGAAGACTTTGCATCTGCCATCACTGATCTGAAAGGCTGTCTCGGCCGAGTCGGTGATCCTGGATATGGTATCCGGGTCGTCCCGGGCGATCAGTCGGTCTATCAACAGCGGGATGGTTTCTAAAGAATCCGGGGGTTCTTTTTTTTCCAGCATATCCTCAATGGAGACAGTTTTTTCTTTGAGGAAGATACGTGAAAAGCCTTCCTTCAGGAAAAAACGAAGCTGATCGGAAAATTTATCAGGGTCATGACAGGAAACGGGCGCGATGATTGCACTGCGGGATACGCGGCTTTCGCGAAGCAGAAAATCCGCAACATCCTGTGCCGTATCTTTTTTTACCTCCCGGCCCGAAGCCGGAGAGATGGTCTTTCCGATACGGGCATACAGCAGTTTGAGATAATCATAGACCTCTGTGCTGGTCCCTACGGTAGAGCGTGGGTTAGCGCTGTTAACTTTTTGCTCGATGGCAATAGCGGGGGGTATCCCTTCAATAAAATCAACATCCGGTTTCTGCATGCGTCCCAGAAACTGCCGGGCATAGGCACTAAGACTCTCAACATACCGGCGTTGTCCTTCGGCATAGAGGGTGTCAAATGCCAGAGACGATTTTCCCGAACCGGATAATCCGGTGATCACAGTAAGCCTGCCCAGAGGGATTCTGACTGTGATGTTTTTCAGATTGTGTACCCGTACCCCTCTGAGTTCTATATAAGGATCCTTAAGATTTCCGGTCTCTGGCATAATAATTGTAAAAGAGTACAAAAGTAGTACATTTAACAATATTTAACGAATGATTCAAGGGTTGCATTTTGATGTTTCATGTTTTTTTTGTTATTTCGTACATCCTGTAATGAGAAACCTTGTAAACACAATTGCCTATAGAGAGACCTTTACGCTGATCTAACAAAAAAAGAGCGAACATTGGCAATGAGACATTTAACCGACCAGGAACTGGTCGTCCGTTACAGGAAAGGGAGTCAGGAAAGCATTGAGGTCCTGATTAACAGGCATAAAAACAAGGTATATAGCTATATCCTGATGACAGTGAAAAATACGGCGTTGGCCGAAGATCTTTTTCAGGATACTTTCATCAAAGTGGTCCAGTCACTTGACGTCGGCCGTTACAGGGAAAACGGACGTTTTCTGTCGTGGGTGATACGCATCGCCCATAATCTTATTATAGATTATTACAGGAAACAAAACAAGATGAACACTTATTCCAATGATGATTATGAAAATGATCTGTTCAACAACCAGAAACTTTCTGACATGACTGTGGAAGAGAAAATCGTGCGGGAACAGATTTATGAGGATGTCAGGAAACTGCTCGAATATCTTCCGGAAGAGCAGAGGGAGGTGGTGGTCCTCAGACATTATGCAGGACTGAGCTTTAAGGAGATCGCAGACCATACGAATGTGAGTATTAACACGGCTTTGGGCAGGATGCGCTATGCTTTGATCAATATGAGAAAGATGATCGAGGCAAAGAACCTGAACCTGACCCTGCAGTAAAAAAACATTTTTCATCTGTTTAGAAATTTTTATTTTCTTGGGTTAACCCAATGCAGCCTTTGGCTTATGCGCCATAGAGCCATTCACAATAACTCTGCGCAATTTGAAATTTTATGGAGGTTTCATACTAATATATTCCAGGCTGACGTTGTATCTAAGAAACATAAAAACATAAGTCAGCCTATGAAGGATTATTCTACTTTTCATTTACATTTTTCCGGTCAGAAACAGCCACATGGATCTCCGGCTTTAGAGGAGGAGAAGGAAGCGGAGGCAGAAATGGACAGGGTACTTGCCCGTATTCTGGGACCTGAAGTTAGCATAAAAGTGCCGGAGGTTGTACTGGGGAGGCTCTTCTTCAGGATGCGTTTGTTGTCTCAAAGATACAGAAATTAGCAGAGGATCATTCTGTCACGCGGAAAAATCGTGTGGCTGTGATCACGGCAGCTGCCATGCCGGCAGTTTCTGTTCTCAGTCGTGAAGGTCCCAGTGAAACCGGCAGGTATTTGTGGAGGAGTGCCAGTTCCAACTCTTGACGACTGAAGTCCCCCTCCGGGCCGATCAGTAACCGGATGCGATCTGAGGTGATGGCATCTGATAAATGCTGAGAAGCCCTTCCGTGCGTGCAACAATGGGCAATCAGCTTATTTCCGGTGAAAGGTTGTTGAACAAATTCGGAGAAAGAAGTCATTACGTTCAGCCGTGGCATGAATGATTGGCCGGATTGTTTCATAGCTGCTACGATGACTTTCTCCATGCGGTCCCGGCGGATTCTGTCCCGTTCTGAATGTTCACAAAGCAATGGCGTGATCTCATCTATTCCCGTCTCCACCACCTTCTCCAGAAAGAACTCGAAACGATTCATGTTTTTTGGGGGAGCAAGGGCTATATGCAGGGAATAAGGGGCCCTTTTTTCCAGGTGTACGAGACGGATTATGCTGATCACCGCCTGGCGTGGGTCCGCTTTGCTGATTACTCCGCTGTATATGTCTCCCCGCCCGTTCAGTACCTGCACTTCATCACCGGTTTGCAAACGTAATACCCGGACGGCATGGGTGGATTCGGAAGGATCCAGCAGGATTTTCTTTTCATGTATTTGCTCGGCGTAAAAGGTATGCATGGGGGAGGCTCCGGATTATTAAAAGTTTCCACTTTTCTTTTTCATTTTTTCCAGGCTGGAGACAGGCCGGATAAAAGCATCATGATAACCCATATTGTGAATTTCAGGGAGTACTTTCTTTGCTTTCGAGTATCCATGATAATTTCCAACGGTGTACCGGACGAAATTGTCCTGGCAGGCCCAGGCACGTATGTCTTTCAACGTTTTGAAAGCGCCTTTGTACGGAGGCTTGCGCAGGGCATAGATCTGGATGGTATAATAGGGGATGTTTTCTTTGATATATTCACTTCGTCCTACGTATTTTTTCTTTTTTTCCAACGGTTTATGTAAAAGATCACTCAATGCCGGATCATCAATAACCCGTGCCTGGTTGAAGCCCAATGCAATGAGTTTGGTAAGCAACTCGATGGCCCTGTTTTTCAGCTTGAAAGATCCCAGCGTATAATAATATTCTCCGTTTACCTCATCTACCTTCACATAATTCAGTTCCTCCATGTTAAAGCGGTAGAAATAATCATCGGGTAATTTTTTCTTTGTCTTAATGACCAGGATTGAGTAAGTCAGTTTCTCTTTTCCTGTAGCATATTCAGGCATGAAATATTCCGGTTTGTATTGAATAGCTGTATCGGAACGGAGCAAACGGATGTCCACTTTTCTGGATTGTTCCTGTGTGACTGTTTTGGTCTGCTTGCCTTTTTTCAACTGAACGACTCTGATCTCGCCGATTCCTCTCAGGGTGAATCTGTTTTTGGGAATACCCAGGCTGGTGAAAAAGTTGATAACCTCTCTGGCTCTTTTTACCGACAGATTTTTGTTGTAATCTTTCGTACCCGTGGTATCGGTCATTCCGACGATCTCGAATTTCAGCGAGGGATACTCTTTCAGGAAAACCGCTATTTGTGTAAGATGTTGACGTGCTTCTTCGGAAAGATGGTATTCGTTCAGTTTGAAATATACCGACCTGATAAAAAATACATTTCCCTGGTTGGTCTGACGGGGTATCAGACGGGTTTCCACTGCGAGGAAAGAACGGGGATATTTTTCAGGGATGGTGATGGTTTCCGACACATTCTTGTAACGGTTACTTCTGACAGCTATTTTGTAAGTGCCGGGTAAGAGTTTCGCCATATATCGTCCGGAAGAGTCGGGGACGGGTTTTGCAAAGACTTTGGTTCCGGCAGTGTCAGAAATAGTGACCGACAGGGATGGATCGGTATCCCTGGCCCCGTCCTCGAAGACCAGCGTTCCCTTTACTTCTATACGGGTTATTTTTCCGGGAGGAATAATATGTACTTTATAGATATCCCAGGTATTGACAGGACCTTCCCGGGTGATCAGAGAAACCAGTGCCGTATCACCGTTACCCAGTGGAAAATAATTCATGTTATCATCTGTGGTATTGACAGGATAGCCGAGATTGACCGGTTTGGACCAGCTCCCGGATCTTTTCTTTTTAGAATAGAATACATCAAATCCACCCATATTATAATGTCCCTGAGAGGCAAAGAACAACGTCTGTCCATCAGCGGTGATATGCGGGTTGTCTTCAAGAAGGGGGGTGTTTATTACCGGACCGAGGTTCACCGGTTCTCCCCAGCGACCGTCAGCGGTTTTTTTAGACAGGTAGATGTCCAGGCCCCCCCTGCCTCCGTTCCTGTTGCTGGTAAAATACAGGGTTTTGCCATCTGATGAAATGCAGCAGGATGATTCCCAGTATCTTGTATTGATATTCCTGCCGAGTCGTTTCATAGGAGTCCAGACCGTATCTCTGTGATAGCTGACCCACAGGTCGGCTCTGCCCCCTTCTTCCTTGTACAGGAACAGGGTGTCTCCCGTAAAAGATAAAGCCACGGCGCGACTGTCATCGCCGGCGTCGAGCTGTGCGGTAATATCCACGGGGTTGCTCCATCCGTTGCGTTTTTTTCTGCAGTACATAATGGCCTTGTTGCTGCCGGGCATCGCGGTGTAAACAAACACTTTCCGATTTTCAGAGACCACCGGGTTCAGATTTTTCCGGTATGCATTGATTTGATCCGTTAGTTTTTCTTTTTTTACAATCACCGGATGTTGTTCCATCTCACGGGCATGGGAGCAATTCCTGATCTGCTGCCTGACAAAATCCGTATAAAACATCTGAGGGTTATGAAAACCGGACGTGGCCGAAAGAAATTTCTTGTAATAATATACTGCCGAATCGGTGCGGTTGAGCAGGTGATAGGCTGAACCGGTATAAAAGAGTACATCTACAGGTGCATATGTTTCCTTATAACTGTATGAATAATCAAAGGTTGTTTTTTTACTGGCTTTGATAAGCCAGGGTATGGCCTCTTTGACATAACCGTCCATATTCAGATAACAAATACCTACCTTGTATTGGTAGTTGTGGTTGTCGGGAGCAAAATTTACCAATAGCTTATACAAAGGAAGCGCTTTTTCATAATCTTCATTATAGAGAAGTATGGATTCTGCTTCATTGAAGATGGATCGTAGCTCTTTGGAAGAAACGGTTTGTGATGCCAACGGATGAGGGAACAAGAGGAAAAAACTAAAGAAAACAAACAAGTTGTCTTTCATCATGCCGATTCTAAGTAGTTTGATAGCAAAGATATAAAAAAGCCGAACATTTGAATAAATAATTTACAAAGGAAAATGATTAAAAACAATTCATGTTCGTTTCCTCAGTGTTACCTTTTCACCAAAATAGTGAATTCCCAAGCAGGCATTGCTTTCGCATAGCTTGAGCGGAGCAAAGGATGTACCCGGTACGGTCCAGGGCTTGTGTGCAAGAGAAGATTTTTCTGAAATCTCTGTTTCACAATCTGGGATAATTCTCACCGGGAATGCTTACATTTACTTTTTTTAAAAAAGGAAGGGCATCGTGAAAATAGGTTTATTATCGGATACACATGGTTATATTGATCCACGGTGGGCCTCAGTTTTCGGGAAAGTGGATGAGATCTGGCATGCCGGCGATATAGGTACGTTGGAGGTATCTGATTTTCTGTCAACGCTAAAGCCTTTCAGGGCTGTATATGGGAATATTGACGGTCAGGAAATAAGAAAGCGTTTTCCCGAAAGACTTCGTTTTTTCTGTGAGAAGACAGAGGTGTTGATGATTCACATTGGGGGGTATCCCGGTCATTATGATCGGAGGGTCCGGGAGGAATTACGGTCTAATCCTCCCGGATTGTTCATCTCGGGACATTCACATATCCTGAAGGTAATGTATGATAAAAGATTGGGTTTTCTTCACATCAACCCCGGAGCTGCCGGAATCTCCGGCTTTCATAACAAACGTACTGTCGTACGCTTTGTAATTGAAGGAACTGATATCAAAGACCTGGAAGTGATTGAGATGGGGCCCAGGGGACGTATTGTTTCCGGAAACCGTAGTTGAGAGACCCTATTCCGAAGGATTATTTTCCCTGATCATCTGCATTTTTCTTAAAAACATGTTTTTTTTGCGTTCGACGCCGGCCATAAATATGTAGGGTGGCTGATTCCCCCCTGACCGGAGTTTTCTTTTACTTTCTTTGAGGGAGGCCAGAATCTTCATGAAATTGTTGTTGGAGGAAATAGCCTGCAACACCCCCGGTGTGTATGCAAAATAGTAGTAATTTCTTTTACTAAGTTTCAGATAAAGGTCGAAGATATCACCGCTGCGTTTTTTCTGTATTTCCAGATACCCGTTAACGGCCACATTCAATGGATGCCCGTCAATATTGCCAAGGCCGATCTTTCCAACCGAGACATATGATCCTGTTTCATGGTTCCATTCCAGGGTAACGTCCGAAAGAAACAGCGTATGTTTCTGTTCTTTCGGAACCACAGGCAACTGACCGAACATTTTCATTTCCTGGATATCTGCTTTGGATGTTTTGGAAGAAGGTCCCAGTAAACCCAAAATTCTGTCATACCAGTCACTACGGATATCCACCGGGGTCAGACTGGTTAACGAATCAATCTCCCCTGCCATGATGTTTAAGGCTTCAGGATCAAAATAAAAATCCAGTCCGATCATGACATGTAAATTGATCTTATTACTGTCGCCAGGTGACTGAAGGATGGTGCCGGGAGTGATGATTTTTAGGCGGCCGAAACGAACACCCAGGTTCAGCATTCCTTCACCATACAGCCTGCAGTTGTTCCTGTCCAGAGAGAGATAGTTGCCTGAAACAGAAGGATCATGAACTTTTTCTTCGCTGCCTATCCGGTATTCTCCGGATTTCTTATCGTAAGACAGCACTCCCTGTGCCGAACTGATGGGCGTATCGCTATAGTTTTTCCGGGAAGATAAAAAAGCCGGATAAATATGAGTGGAGTCGTTGGTGATGAAGTGCCCGCTGTAAATTTTCTTTTTATGAATATCCAGCATCTGCTCTTCAACAGGGATCAGTACGTTATTGGGATCGATCTCAGAAGAGAAAGCCAGAAAATGTCCCGGGATTTCCCGGCATGGATGCACTGCTTTCGCACCCCCGGTAAACCACAGATGCTCCCGGTTGGAAGAAAGTTCGACTTTCCCTGTATAGGCAAAAGCAGGACTTAGCATGAAGTGTATTTCGGGAGGGAGATCGGTCTCTGCATGTGTATGTAATGAGTTATCTACACGGATATCCGTAAAGAAGATGTTTTCGGTCTCTCCGTTTTCTTCCATATATTTATAAAGGCCTGATCCCTCAAAACTTTTTCTGGAGTATATTTTTAGTCTGGCTGAATCCAGCGTATAGGTGTTGGCTGCTACGAGCCGGGCATCTTCCAGTTCATTAAGGTATCCGTTCGGTCCGATCCGTACACTCATGCTATCGGGATAGAGCAGCGCATCTGCGACCTCTACGAATGCTGTATGAAAGGTCTTAATGTTTCCCTGAGTGAGATCGAATGTGGCAGAGTCGGAATAGAATCCGAGGGTGTCAGCAGGTGGGTACAGGGAGATAAAAGTGGGCATTTTTACCCATTTCCCGGAAATAATTGCCGGGTTATTTCCCAACAGATAAGCATCATCGGAGGTTTTGTTGTTCCTCAGGTAAATTCGTTCGTTACCAAAATCAAACGTAAAGGCATCCAGGGAGGTGATCCACTGCATATCCGGAAATTCGATATGCAATGTATCGAAGAGGCTTTCAAATCTTGCCGTCCGGGCGGGAACATCAAAGTCTGATCTTGTCCGGAATGCATGCATGCGATCATTTTCTCCCGGATTTGTTCCGGACAGGACAAAATCAGAGGTATCTGCCGCAACATGTGTGTCTGTCAGAAGAAAATTACCGGAAGTCACCTCCGAACCCGGGAACAGTATGGTGCCCTGTGCAGTAAGATAATCCGGAGTGAGGATGATGTCTCCGTCAAGGTTGAACAAGGTGTCGAAAAGGGAAATGTCCGTGGATTTTTTATGGATATGAAAGGTGTTTTCTTTGGGAAGCCATTTAACCGATACATCCCGGGCTTTTACGTCGGGATACCGTGTGCCTTCGTGGGTGGCTTCGACGATAAGGTCATGGGCACCGGTGACCATAGAATCCGGGAAAAAGGAAAAATGATCCGAAAAAACGGTGGTGGTAAGATATTTTAATTTTCCTGCACCCTGCAGTCCCTGATTACTCAGTTCCACATCGTTAAAAAATCTTCCTTTGCCGTTATACAGAGGAATTCCCTCTTCCGGCATCTGGGAGACAAAACCCAGCGAGTTATCTGGTTGTACTTCCAGGTTCTGGGGTATCGGGGGAAAGATTTTACCACTGACAAAGTCGCCCTTAAAAATGAGATCTTTTTTATAAAGGTTATTCAATGAGTAAAGCGTGAAAGGTCTGATGATAAAATGAAAGTCTTCCCGGGTGTAGATACTGTCGTAAACTGAGGCTTTGTTGTAAAAGACAAAAGAGCTGTCAATACTTTGAAAATAAGGAAATGTATCGTAATGTTTCCGTCCTGACTTATTGGCGGGGTTATCGATGTATAAATATCCGGTAACTACTTCCAGGGTGTTTTTTATTTTCTCGGGGACAGGATTGCCGAGATCATCCACGCTGTCTCCGTAGGCGGTGAGTCGGACCGAGTCGATCTGAAACAGGTCGATCTTGAATGTATCATAGTCAAAGAAAAAGTTTTTTCCATCCAGTACGGCCATGCCTGCCTGTATTTCCCCGTCAAAGCTGAAACACCGGTTACGGTGCATGATGATCCGGTGGTCAGCCGGATAGATAGCAACATCCTGAGAGTCGCTCAGAAAGATCGTCGGCACACCGTTGATTGTCATATCGAAATTGTGCATGTCAATGACGGCGTTGTCAACGGGGGCCTTAGTGCGGGAGAGGAAAGACATCACATCGTAGTCTATTTTTCCGCCAAAAGCATCCAGATAATCATACAATTCTTTTTTTAACTTAACTTCGCCTGTTTCCGGATTATAAAAAACAAACCCTTCCACGGCCAGGTGCACAAGCAACCGGCGCACCTGGTATTCCGGTTTTTTCATCCATTTGGCCAGTTCCTCCACCGGAAATTCATCCGAATAATACCATTCGGCAAATTTCTTCAGTAAATACAAAGGGTTCATGGCATCCATTCCCTGCAATCTGTAATAAGTTTTTGCATTAAAAAAATTCGTTGACCAGAATTTCCCTGTCCCGATGGTGGTTCCCCGTAAACGGGTAAACAAGGCCCTGTTTTTTTCGGCTTTCCATACAAACCTGTTGGCCTGAATGTTCAGTTTGTGGTATGTGTCGTAATAAGGACTTTGGGTCATAGGGTCTTCGGTCTGATACAAGGACACTTCCCGGTTATTATTGTCGTAAACGAACGCTATATTGGGGTGGAAAATAGAATCCCGGTCCAGAAAAAATGAAACATTCGTTTTACGTCCGGATACTCTGTCTTTCATAATGGCAAAAAACAGGGATCTGACTTTCACTTGTAACGTATCGTTCCGGTAAAAGCGCAAAGTGGCAGGTTTGTATATGTTTCCTGTTCCTTTAACTACTGCTCCCTGCATAGAAAAACCTCCTTCGTAATCCACGTTGGGAAAGAGGTTTTTTATTTTGAAATGCTTGATATAAGAATCAAACTTTGGAAAAGTTGCTTTTGAGGAAGCGGAAAAATGTGTGGCTTTATCATCCAAAGTGCCCAGGATAGGTTTGCTGAAATAGACACGGTTGACAAAAGAGACACTGTCGACATGGTAACCGTTTCTGGAAAGAACGATCTTGTAGGCCGGCAACCGGGCAAATACCGAATCTCTGGGATAACCGGCTCTCTCCCAGGTTACTTTCCCGGATTCGCCGTACCAGATCGAGTTGTAGGGATCATACTTGCCTGACGTTTCATGGATCATGATACTGTCTCCTTGAGCGTAACAGGTCAGTGTTGTTTTGCCAACCCGGATAAAAAAACCGTTTTGGAACTGAAATTGATAGGTTGTTGGTTTGACGGACCATGTTACGGCCTGGTTGTTGGCAAGATCATAGAACTTTAAAAAATTCAGAACGCCCGACAGGTATTTTCGTATATATCTCAACTGTGTGTTTTGGTTGTCAAGGAATGAGACCAATCCTTTGTCCCAATTATCAAAATAGGAATCATCCGTATTTTTGTCGGTGAGATACAAAACGGTTCCGATATAGTCCAGGAAGTAAGGTGTCTGTTTGGCACGGCGACTTTTAAGCCGGTTCAGGGTGTAAAGAATACGGGTTCTTTTTTCAGCAGTGACCGTTGCCGAGTCGGAAGAAACCATTCCGATAAACCGGGTAACCTCTTGTTTCTGTTCATCATTAAGATGACTGAGGAACATGAAGGTGCTGAAAGCACTGGCAAAACCCGTAGTGTCATCGGGGAAGGGCTTAAAGGATTGTGACCGGCCGGGAGTGACCAGCACAAGGGTCAGCAGGATAAGACAGGGAAAGCGAAGAAAGGATGTCGGTGTTTGACCAGGTTTTGTCATCGGGATAACCATTGCAATAATTCCAATATCAGGCTAAAGATATGAACTGTTATCCGTATTAAAAAATCCGTCCCGGAACGAACGGTAAAAACGTTTTCCTCCCCAAACCGTCAGGGAACCTGGTTGGTTAAAGAATCGCCGGGAGGTGCCATACTTTCTTTAAAAAGAACGGATGATCGCATAGAAATCATCTGCTTTCAGGGATGCTCCACCGATCAGTCCTCCGTCCACATCAGGGTTGGAAAACAGTTCGCCGGCATTGGAAGGTTTGCAGCTGCCGCCGTATAAGATGGTGATGTCTTCTGCTATCTGTTTGCCGTATCGTTTGTTGACAAGACTGCGGATATAGGCATGCATTTCCTGTGCCTGTTCCGGGGTGGCAGTAACGCCGGTTCCTATGGCCCAGACTGGTTCGTAGGCGATGATAATCTTCCCGAACTCTTCTTCGGAGAGAAGAAACAAAGCGTCTGAGATTTGGGTTTTAACAACCTCAAAGTGTTGTTTGGCATTGCGTTCTTCCAGAACTTCCCCGCAGCAAAATATAGGAGTGAGATCATTTTCGAGTGCCAACTCGGTTTTTTTCTTCAGGATCGCGTCGGTTTCGCCATAATATTGCCGGCGTTCGGAATGGCCGATGATGACATACTCAGCGCCTGTTGAACGTACCATAGCTGGTGAAACTTCGCCTGTGTAAGCTCCGGCAGCTTCGGCCGCACAGTTCTGGGCAGAGAGTTTTACTTTGCCGGTATCAATGCGTTTGGCCAACTCGGCCAGATGAATAAAAGGAGGAGCAATGATCACATCTGTGTTCTCAGGAGTGCCCTGTGATACAAGTTTATCTACAGCTTCCGCCAGTTTGATCCCTTCCTCAAGGGTCTTGTTCATTTTCCAGTTTCCGGCAACAATATTTTTTCTCATGTTTTTGTTTTTTTGATGGATTTATCAGAAAGTCCAAAAATATAAATTATCTTTGTTTTATCAACCAAAAAGTTGAGTTGTTTCATATTCATCGATCGTCAAGCCTTCCTGGGGGCAGAACCAATCGAGCTGTAACTGCAAACAAAAGTAATCCTGAAATCAGTAAGAGGCCCAGCCGGATGTTTGAATCTTTTTGCAGAACTGTGAGCTGACGAGATAACAGGTTCCCGCTGAAAACCTCCGGATCAGGGATATCGTGGTAGTGCCATTTACCAAGGATGGTTCCTTCTTTTATCAACAACAGGCCCGGGTTGGACCGGATAATGGTTTTGCAGGTAGTTTCATCCGTGTTACAGAACGTAAAAGAAAAACCGTTTTCAACAAGTTTGTGTGTTTCCTCCGGCCCTGAAGGAGTGAGTACATAAAACCCATATCCTTTGTCCCGGGCAAAGACAGATATGTTCCATGCTTTCTCAAGCCCGCCGACGTTGGCTTCAGACAGGTCATAGGAGATGAGCAGAAAAGTATAGCCCGGGTCCTTGAGGATCTGGTCTGTGATGTCTATCCCATCCTGCCGCAGAATACTGAAATCATGAATAGGAGGGACATATCCTTTTTTTATGAGAGTACTCTTCTGGTCAACAAATTTCCAGGTGCTGTCCTGCCAGGGGAAATTATCTGTGGAAAACTCTTTCCGGACGCCGTTCTTTTCATAAATCAACGTAGTCTGATATTTATCCTGCGGAGCACCCGGGGGAACGGTCATCTTGCCGGGGATGTGGGTCCCCGTTTTATACGGACGGAAATCGAACAGGGGCAGGTGACGAAAACTGTATGCAGATAATCCGGCAAACATCAGAAAATAAAAAAATAATAGTCCCCACTGAAAAAAGGAGGGATATGGTCCTGAAAGATTCTTCCTGTTCAGGAAAAGCCATAAAGCCAGTGCCAGCAGAAACAGGTTCTTGAAAAAAGTCTGCCAGTTTGTTAGAATCAGGGCATCTCCGAAACACCCACAATCTTTTACGGGATTGAACAGGGCCAGGACGAGGGTCAGAGGCGTGAAGAGGCTCATGAACAGAAGAAAACCCCAGGCTCCAATACGGGGTTTTAGGGAAAAAAGAAGGGATATGCCTATCAGAAATTCGGCTGTCGGGAAAAGGAATGCCAGTGGAAAAGCCAGGGAATGGAGAAAATCAAGATGAAAAGCCTGAAAATAATCTTCAAACTTGATGGCTGAACCGCTCAGGTCAATACCCTTGACAAACCCTGAAAAGATAAAAACCGATCCTGCAATGATTCTGACTATCCCTCTAATGATCTTCATGGTAACTATATTTTTTTCAGAGTGAAAAATAAGTAAAAGCTGTGACGCCTGAAAAGGACTTTTATCAGTTTTTTGGAAGTGAATTACACGAATGAACACTGATTTTCATGTAATTTGGTGCCATTCGTGGAGAAAAGTAAGATTGTATTTATTTTAGGATTATTTTTGGATTGGGTTAAATCAACAGGTATATGAAAAAACTTATATTATTTCTTTTTGTGGAGGTATGGACATTTTCTTTTTCCGGATTATTTGCACAGGATCGGTCATCACCGGACCTTTCCTCCTCTATGGTTTATCGTAATTTGGGTGCTTTTCGTGCCGGAGCCTGGGTTGGGTGCGTTGCGGCTCCGGACCATCCCGGGGAAACAGACAGGTTTACTTTTTATGTCGGAGCGCGTAGTGGCGGGCTTTGGCGTACGATCAACAATGGAACCACTTTTTCCTGTATATCTGACACCTTCGGGACCTCTTCGATAGGGGCAGTGGCGGTGGCGCCCTCTAATCCTGCGGTGCTTTGGGTGGGTACGGGAGATGCTTTCAATGCCAGGTCATCCTATTATGGTAACGGGATCTGGAAATCAGAAGACAGGGGCAACACCTGGCAACACATGGGTCTTGAAGATTCACATCATATTGCCAGCATCGTCATTCATCCGCAGAATCCAAACACCGTGTGGGTGGCGGTCATGGGGCATCTCTTTTCAACAAATAGTGAACGGGGTGTATATAAAACCGAAGATGGAGGGCATACCTGGGAAAAGATACTGTACATAGACGATGAAACCGGCTTTATTGACCTGGTCATCAATCCGGATCATCCGGATATCCTTTATGCTGCCAGTTACTGGGAAAAACGCACCCCCTGGACTTTCGTACCCGGGAGTGACAAAAGCCGCATTTATAAGACCATCGATGGGGGAAGCACCTGGCATAAACTGTCGGGAGGTTTGCCTGAAGGACCTTTGGGGCGTATCGGCCTGGCCATACACCGCGCCAACCCTGCGATCGTTTATGCCGTGATCCAGAACCTGAATACCAGGCCCGGAGCCACCGGTAACGAACCAGTAGAATTCGATGCGTTTACGGATCACTCGTTTGATAACCTGATCGGAGGAGAAGTTTACAGAACCGATGATGGAGGAAAATCCTGGTGCCGTATCAATGATCCTGAAAAAACGGATGTAAGCGGGAAAGCAGCATACAGCTTTAATAAAATTGCTGTGGATCCTGTCGATCCCGACAAAGTGTACATCATCGGTGCGGATATGTACTATACCCTCGACGGAGGAAAGACCTGGCCACGCTGGGGCAGGGGCAAGGACTTATTTAGGACGAATTTTGGCGATAACCGCTGTTTCCTGATAGATCCTCACGATCCGCGGTATATGCTGTTGGGATCCGACGGTGGCGCTTACGCTACCTGGGACGGGGGAAAGACCATGATGCATTTTGCAAACCTGCCTTTGGGCGAAATTTATAAAGTGGAAACAGACGATGCCATACCTTATAACATTTATACAGGATTGCAGGACCATGAAATATGGAAGGGTCCTTCCAATGGATGGTCAGGGAGCGTGACGCAGTCAGACTGGGTGATCGTGGGCATGTGGGACGGGATGTTCTGCAAGGTGGATCATACAGACAACCGTTGGCTTTATTTTACCACCCAGTTCGGCAAACACCATCGCGTGGACCAGCAGACGGGAGAACGGAAGGACATTACCCCTAAAGCACCGAAAGACAAGGCTTTCTATCGTTTTACCTGGACTACTCCGCTGATTATTTCTCCTCATGATTCCCGGGTACTGTTTACCGGGGGGCAGGAATTATTGCGTTCTTCCGACCGCGGGGATCACTGGAAAGCGGTCAGTCCCGATCTGACGGACAACAACCCTGCCAGGATTGCCGGAACCGGCCATATGATGTATTGTACCATTACCACGATATCAGAATCCCCGTTGAAAAAAGGATTGATATGGGTAGGTACCGATGATGGGCATGTGTGGATGACACCTGACGATGGGAAAAGCTGGAAGGAGATGACAGCAAAACTGGAGGCTCTCGGTGTGCCTGCCGACAGATGGGTAAGTTGCGTAACAGCTTCATCCCATCATCCGGGAACGGTATATGTGGCTAAATCGGGATATCGCCGTGATGATTTTCATGCCTACCTTGTCAGGAGTACTGATTTTGGAAAAACGTGGGAGAGTATTTCAGGAGCGCTGCCTGCCTCCCCGGTAAATGTGGTTTATGAAGATCCGGTGAATGAAAATCTTCTGTTTGCGGGAAATGACAAAGGGGTATATGTATCCCTCCATGCAGGTGCATCCTGGCAATCCCTGCAGGGAAATATTCCTCCCGCCGTAGTGCGGGACGTAACCATCCAGTCCAGAGACCATGATCTGGTGGTAGGTACCTACGGCCGTGGTGCGTGGATTGCCGATATCAGCGCTCTGGAACAGTGGACGGACGAAATACAGGGAAAAGATTTTTTTCTGTTTGATATTGATCCGAAACCCCGGATGAATTTCTCCCAACAGAAATGGTGGGGTAATTATTACGAAACAGGAGATCAGCAGATCCGTGTTCCCAACGAACCCAACGGACTGGAAATCTATTACTATTTCAAAGAGAACGACCCGGAAACCCATGCGGAGATTAAGGTTTCCGATGCTACCGGGAAGGAGTTGTTCAGGAAAATAATAGTCGTTGAAAAAGGAATCCGGAAAATATACTGGGACACGCGTAATGTTTCACCTGCCGGTTATACCGTTACCCTGTCATGGCGTGGTCGGCATATGAGCAGGCAGGGGAAGGTGCTGAAGAGATGGCTGTGGCCGGTCCTCAATTATAGGAATGATGAATGACAAATGACCCAGGGTCTGATGGTGAAGATATAAATATTTAAATATGTAATTAAATATTTATTTAAATACATATATTGATTTAATCCGCCAAAAGGCGGACGGGCCTGCCCGGATGCATTCGTACAGGCGTGCGGACGGGCCTGCCCGGACGAAAACCGTTCCTGCCCGGATGAAGTCGTACAGGCGTGCGGACGGGCTGCTGGGAGATAGTTCATTGTTAAGTTTGTCTGCCGACGTGTTGCAGAAGCAGGCATTTTATAATATTTTCTTATCCTTTAAGGCATTCAGGATTTTTTCGAAGATTTTATCTTCTGCCAGCATGGTTTCGTCCGGGGCATAACAAGGAACGCTGATACAGTCGGGTTGGCTGGCGGCAAAGTGCAGGTAAACATCTCTGACCCTTTGCTGGAACCGCAGGTCTTTTTCATGGATGTCCTGGTGTCCTGCCAGGTATTCCCGTTCCCGGCCTTCCCTTTTTCCGGAAAGTTTCGCTGCTGTGAAGGAGAAAGGGACATCCAGGAAGAGATTGAGATCCGGCCTGGGAATGCGGAAGTGTTCATATTCCATATACAGGATCCAGTTACGCAGTTTTTTCTGTCCGGCAGCATCTTCAAGCTTGGCACACTGAAAAGCGATGTTTGAATAGACATACCTGTCCACCAGAACCAGTTTCTTTTTTTTCTGTTCCGAACGGATCAAGCCTGCAGCATCCATGCGGTCGCCGGCATACAGGAGCGCCACGAGATAAGGATCGACTTCTTCAATTTTCCCCAGCTCCCCCCGCAGGAAACGGGCGATCATTTCTCCGAAAACCGGGGCTTCGGTCCGTGGAAAATGCAGGAAAAAAAAATCAATACTCTCCCGGTCAAAATAGTTACAAAGATATTTTAATTGGGTGGATTTTCCCGAACCGTCCAGACCTTCCATGACAATAAAGCTCATTTTATAAAAAACTTTTTGGGTTTAGCCGCAACCGTTATAAATTTAACCCTCCATAATATTACAGAATCATGCGTAAAGATAATTTATTTTCCGGAAAGAAAAGTCTTGTAATCAATGGCCGTCTGCTTGAATTGCAGCGTCCGTTAATCATGGGAATACTGAACCTCACTCCCGATTCTTTTTATGATGGGGGAAGATATCTTCAGGAGGATGTGTTGCTTGACAGATTTCGTCAGATGAAAAGGGAAGGGGCTGACATCATTGACGTGGGGGCTTATTCTACCAGGCCGGGGGCGAAGCCTGTGCGGGAGGAAGAAGAGTGGAAACGGTTGCAAAAAGGACTGGACGTGATCCGGCAGGATGATCCGGAAATGCCATTGTCAGTGGATACCTTTCGTTCTAGGGTGGCTGAAAGGGCTGTGATGACCTATAACGTTGGAATGGTAAATGATATATCGGGCGGGGAGATGGATACGGATATGTTTGAAACGGTTGCCAGGCTGGGGGTGGCGTATGTACTGATGCATATGCAGGGTACCCCGCAGACGATGCAGGAGAATCCACGTTACAAGCATGTGATTAAGGACATTATCTTTCTTTTCTCAAGGAAGATTCACCGCTTGCGGGAGCTGGGGGTAAATGATATCATTCTGGATCCGGGTTTCGGCTTCGGCAAGACATTGAAACATAATTATCAGTTGTTAAAAGGGTTGCGGGCATTCCGGGAGACGGGTTTGCCTCTGATGGTAGGGGTGTCACGTAAATCCATGATCTGGAAACTGCTGGATATCACCCCTGAAGAATCTCTCACGGGAACCGTGGTGCTGCATACGCTGGCCCTGATGGAAGGGGCAGATATTTTGCGGGTACATGATGTGCAGGCAGCACGCGAGGTGATTGAGATTGTTGAGTACTGGAAAAATACGGAACCGGAAGGATAAAATCCTTTATATTTCTTCCCCTCTCCCCGTTTTCAAAGTCCTTGAGCCGATGGCATACAATGGTCATTTGTTCGCTGTGCGAACGTAATCGGATCTTCACTTCTTTCAGATCGAATTTAGTCACTTCGTGACGAATTTTTATTTTTCACGTCCATAAATTTCGTATGCGAAGCATACTAATTTTTATACCAACCATTGTATGATCACTGTATAACCACTGTTTGGCAATTGTCTGGGCCCGGCCTGTCTTGTTCCATTGGTTGTTTCACAAAGCCTTTGTATATTTACGCAATGATTGCTTTTATTACAGTACGGTTTTGGGATATTCTGGATATTTTTTTGCTGGCGCTTTTGTTGTTTGAGACTTATCGCCTGATCAGGGGTACCGTAGCCATGGATATCTTTGTGGGGATCTTTCTGGTATATATTTTCTGGTTGCTGGTACGGGCTCTGCACATGGAGATGATTGCTTCGGTATTGGGACAGATCATCGGAGTGGGTGTGATAGCGTTGATTGTGGTTTTTCAACAGGAGATACGGCGTTTTCTTTTGTTGCTGGGAGGGAAGTATGCCAAAGCCCGATTATTTAAGTTTTCCGTTTTTACTTCTTCCGCGGAAAAGATGTTGCTTCCGGAGACCATTCGAGAGATTATTCAGGCCGTGAGAAACCTGTCTGCCAGCCGGACAGGTGCTTTGATTGCCATCGCCCGGGAGGGTGGACTTGAAGCGGTTATGCGTAGCGGGGATATGATCCGTGCCGAGGTAAATGCACGCCTTCTGGAATCATTGTTTTTTAAAAATAATCCCTTGCATGACGGAGCCGTCATTATCCAGCATAATAAAATTGAAGCGGCCCGGTGTGTACTGCCGGTAACAGAAAATATTTTTCTCCCGGCAAAATACGGAATGAGGCACAGAGCCGGCCTCGGCTTGGCGGAAAAAACCGATGCTGTGGTCATTATTGTATCGGAAGAAACCGGAGAAATTTCCCTGGCTTATGATGCGGAGATTCATTTTAACCTCTCTGCGGAAAAATTGAAAGAAGAAATTGAAAACCTGTTTTCATAAGCAGAACGCGGGTAGGTATTATGCATAGCTTAAAAAACATATTTGAGAAAACCCTGGTTTCAAGCGGATCAGTCCATATAACGATGTACAGTTTATTGGAGATCTTTCTTATCATCATCATAACCTGGTTGGTGGTATGGTTGTTAAAAAAGTTCTTGCTTAAGTCGGGAAGGCTTTCAAGAGTGGATCATAGTTTTCGCTATACCTTATTTATGATTATCAAGTATATCCTCTGGGTCATTGCGATATCCATGGTTCTCCAATCTATCGGTATAAAACTCACTTTTTTGATTGCCAGTTCTGCGGCCCTGCTGGTGGGTGTCGGTATGGGGTTGCAGCAGATGTTTAAAGACATCCTGTCGGGTATTTTCCTGCTGTTTGAAGGAGTGATCAAGGTGGATGACATTGTGGAATTGACCGGAAATGTCGGGCGGGTGCAGGAAATAGGGATTAGAACCACAAAAATTGTGACGCGTGATCATATTGTGATGATCATTCCAAATTCAAAATTTATCGAAGAAAACGTTATTAACTGGAGCACCATAGAAGACCTTACCCGGTTTTCAGTAACCGTTGGGGTTGCCTATGGTTCGGATGTAAAAAAAGTTGAAGAATTATTGTTGTTATGCGCCCATGAACATCCGCGGGTTTCCAAGACGATGAAACCCAGAGTACGGTTTGAAGATTTCGGGGAATCTTCTTTGGATTTTCAGCTCTTCTTTTATTCAGAGCATGGTTTTAGGGTTGAGTGGATCAAAAGCGACCTGCGTTATTGCATTGAAAAAAAATTCCGTGAAAACGGTATTCAGATTCCTTTTCCGCAACGGGACGTTTACATCAAACATCCTCTCAAATAAATCACGATTCTCAAAAAAAACCGCATGCATCAGCTATGAATGCGGTTATTGTTTTCTTCAGATTGCAGATTGTCAGGTAACACCGCTTATCTTTTTTCATTCCCCGTTCCATCCTGCGATACGGGCCAGGATCCACCACATGGCATAGGCTTTTCGGTTGGCTGTGATATGTTGGGTGTTATGTGCGCCGTAGGTAACATTTCCTCCCGGAGCCGATTTATTTTCATACCAGTCTTGTCCCGGGTTGTGGGCATTTTGCCAGTCTTCATAGAAATTTCCGCCATAAGCATTCGAGTTTCCGTTATCTCCGGCATCTTCCCAGTAGTTGTCATCCATATCGTGTGTGTCGATGCTGTAATAGTCCAGACAAAATTGTTTGTTCTTGTTACAGTAATTGATGATCAAATCAGCCTGGTTTTTAGGATTCCCATCACCTAAGTTGACGCCAGCGTTGGCATGTCCCGTCATAAAAATAAAGGTCACCGGATTTTTTCTTTGTCCCGGAGCTGTTCCGATTTTAGAACCTCCTGGTCCGTATTCTGATATCAGGGTGTCCATACCGGGGAGATAGTTCTGCGATACGTGATGGCCTGCAATATTGCACCACGACCACATAACTACATTGACTACTGCATTTTCCGGATCATCCAGGAAATTTCGGGTAGCCTGTATAAAGGCTGTTTCATTGCGGCTCAGGTCCGAAGCATCTTCACCCGGGGCGGCATATTTTGACAGGGCAAAATCAAAAAAATCCAGTTTTTCAGATTGAGGATGATTATTTGTGATTCCGAATTTTATCTGATCACCATCTTTATAATCCTGCAATCCGAACATGCCATAAGACACGTGCGTACCGTGGGATGTGTGTTGATAAGCGATATGAAGGGTTGTGCGTGCCTTGTCAATGTATTGTTCAGGGATAGAACGTAACACAGACTCTTTTGCCACACCGTAACCGGCGATGAATTTCGTGCCGGCAGACGGAACGGGGTTGTCTTCTTTTGAACAGGATAACAATAAGACCAAAACGGCTACTCCCAAAGAAAACATCATTTTATTTCCTTTCATAGTGTGTCAGGTATGGGTTATAGCGAAATGAACGTGAAGATTGATAATTTGTTACGCATTATGTATATCTTCTGCAACCGAGGTGAGGAATATCACCGGTGTACGGTAAGATAACACAGGTCTATGATTCTTTTCCGGTTTTTTTCTTTTTCATCAGGTCGCTGGCATGTGATTCTTCACCCCGGAGGATACGTTTGATGTTGCTCCTGTGAGTGTAGATAAGCAGCAGGGCAATAAGGATGGAGAATATTTCCAGGGACGTGTAGGGATATCTGGTTTTAAAGATAAAAAACACCGAAACCGGAAACATGACGCCGGCGGAGACAGACCCCAGCGAGACATAGTTAAAGGCGATCACTACGATGAAAAATACACCGATGCTGACGAGGGTGGGCCATACTGCAATGGCAAGGGCTACCCCGAGAAAGGTGGCGACGCCTTTGCCTCCTTTAAACCGTGCATAAACAGGAAAAATATGGCCCAGGGCTGCGGCCGTACCCAGCAGTAGTTCCTGAGTCATTAATGCCTCGGAATATTCCGGGAAAAGATGCGCACAATGACCCAGCCTTACGGATATCCACCCTTTAAAAACATCAAATAATAGGACGGTAATACCGGCTTTCCAGCCCAAAACACGAAAGGTGTTGGCCGCACCGGCATTGCCGCTGCCATGCTCACGTATATCCAGTTGGAAGAATATTTTTCCGAGCCAGATGGAAGAGGGAATAGA
>JAGGWN010000110.1 GCA_021157415.1 Bacteroidales bacterium
CGATCTCGGTGATCCGTTCCTCGGGGGTAAGTTTCTTGACCTGTGTTCGCGTCTTCCCGTCCACATCCGTTTTAAATACGAGATAATGTTCTTTGCCCTTGCTGGCGATCTGGGGGAGGTGAGTGATATTCACCACCTGCATCTTTGCACCCATACGGGCAATGATCTGCCCTACCCTGTCGGCGATATCTCCGGATACACCCGTATCTATTTCATCAAAGATGATCGTAGGCAACCCCACACTCTCGGTCAGCAGGGATTTAAGGCTCAGCATCAGGCGCGACAGTTCCCCTCCGGAGGCGATCTTCCCGATCTCCTGCACAGAAGCCTGCGTATTGGCCGAAAACAGGAATGACACCTGATCGAAACCATAAGGTCCCGGCTCAGGATTTTCTTTGATCTCAATAAAAAAACGGGCTGCGGGAATACCCAGTTCCTGTAACAATCCGACCACAGCTTTCTCTATCTCCTTCCGCACCGATCTGCGGATTTCCGTAAGCTCTTTGCCCAGGGCCCATATTTTTTCACGTGCAGCAGTCAGCTGACTTTCAGCCCTGGCCACCTCCTCATCATACGAACCGATACGATCGATCTTTTCATCCAGTTCATTGCGGATCGCAAGCAACCCGGGAATCGTTTTCACCCGGTGTTTATCTTCAAGATGGTAAATCAGGTTCAAACGTTCCCTGACCTGCTCCATGCGGCCGGGGTCATATTCTATATCGTTGCCTTTCACCTCAAGTTCTCCGGCCAGATCTTTCAGGTCAATATATGCTGTTTCCACTCTTTCCACATAACCTTCCACCTCCGGCAGATAATTCCGGATGCGTTGCAACGTGTTCACCACATCCTTCAATTTCACTAACACCGCCTGTTCCTCTTCCTGTAAAACAGTCCAGGCATAAAGCAAGGCATTCTTAATTTCTTCGGCGTGGGATAAGACTTCCATCTCACCCTCCAGCCGTTCCTGCTCATCGTCCAGCAGATCGGCTTTATCCAGTTCCTCAAACTGAAATTGAAGATAATCCAAGTCGGCACCTGCCTGACGGGCCAGTTCCCGGAGCTCGGAAAAAACCTGTTGGCTGTGCTGATAATCTTTATAGGCCTGCTGATAGGCCCCGGTCAGATCCTGCCGTTGTGTGAAGGCATCCAGTACCTGCAGTTGAAAGACATTGGATCCCAACAGGATGTTTTGATGTTGCGAATGAATGTCTATGAGACGGTTCCCCAGACGCTGCAAAACCGGTAGGTTCACGGGGGTGTCATTGATAAATGCCCGGGACCTCCCCGACGGGCTCATCTCTCTGCGTACCGTGGTCAACGCTTCAAAATCCAGATCATGAGCACTGAAAAAATCTTCCAGGTGATAGTTACTCACATCAAAAACCGCCTCTACAATACACTTCTTGTCTTTGTTCATCAACACGGAGGTATCCGCCCTCTTGCCGGTGATCAGGTCAATAGCTCCCAAAATGATTGATTTGCCTGCCCCTGTTTCTCCGGAAATAGTAGTCAACCCCGGGCCGAAATCCATTTCCAGCTCCTCTATCAATGCATAATTCCGGATCAATAATGACTTTAACATACGCCTTGCAGGAAATTGGGACAGGTAAAACTAATGAAAATATTTCGGAATAGAAAGGTTATTGACCTTTCAGCATCTTGTCATACGTCTGGCTGTTGGCAGGGTCAATTTCCTTCATGATTACGGAAACCCGCGTTCTTTCATTCGGAAAAGACTTGGAAAAGATATTGACGATCTCATCCCGTTTTGCATTCAGCACCAGCGTCAGGAAAAGCATATACGGATCGGGTTTTGCCCGGTACACTTTCTGCAACAATTTAAGGCTGTTGGCCATCTCGGCACGTCCCGTATTCAGTTCACTCTCCATCACGTCCAGGCCCAGACGATGATAATGGTAAATAAATTCACGCACCGGGGCATACTTGCTGTCCAGAATATTCTGGATCAGCCAATACCGGTTTTTATTGCGCGAGCCGGAAAAAGGTTTCCACCCGGGTTCCACTGCATTCTGTGCATTGTTAACGATCTGTTCCGCTTTCTGAAAATACGGAGTGCCTCCGTTCAGAGAAAACGAATCATAATCCAGCCCGATGATAATATAGGCATAATAAGCCAGCACGGAAGTCAGGTTATTCAGAAAGCTGGACTCATTGAACTCCAGCGGCTGGAATTCGACATAAGTAAACATGAAATCGTTATCCAGAAAATTGAACATTGTGGTGTTGTAGGTCGTATTGAAAACCGGTCTGCGGGATTGTATCTGGATGGTCCCTTTGAACTGATCGGATGAAACCTGTTCCGTAAGATTTATCAGCATGGTGCATTCGATACGTTCATTCACATCAAACACATTGTTGGTCCATACTGTATTATTCATGAATTCATAGACCGCCTGTTGGAAAGTTTTGAATTTCTCCTGATAAGACCCTTGTATTTTCTGAGAGGAGATGGACACGTTGCAGTGGAGTTCCTGTCCATAGATGCCGGGAAGTCTCAGGAAAAACATCAAGACCAGGATGCCCGGGAAGAACCACTGACGTATGCCATTGTGTGGAGGTCGGTCCATCAGAGGAACTTTTGCTGAATAAAGTGAAGTATATCCTGAGCCACCTCGGTTTTCGATTTCAGCGGATATTCCTTTTGGTTGCCGGATTTATCAATGATCGTAATTTTGTTGGTATCATACCCGAATCCGGCACCTTCATCGCGCAGAGAGTTCAACACGATATAGTTCAGGTTTTTGTTTCTGATTTTTGATAAGGCATTCTCCACCTCATTTTCCGATTCCAAAGCAAAGCCTACCAACATCTGATCATTGGTTTTTAACTTTCCCAGTTCAGCCGCTATATCTATCGTCGGTTTCAGCTGTATGACCAGTTTATCCTTGTCTCTTTTTATTTTTTGCCCGGAGGTTTCGACCGGTGTAAAATCGGCCACAGCGGCAGCCAGAATGGCTACATCACTGCCGGGAAATACCTTGAGACTTTCCCGGTACATTTCTTCGGCCGAAACCACCGGAATGACGTTTACCTTATGCGGGATCTTACCATGGGTTCCCGGCCCCAGAATCAGGGTCACGTCGGCGCCCATCTGTACCGCTTTTTCAGCCAGGGCAATACCCATTTTTCCTGAAGAGCGGTTCCCGATGTATCTGACCGGGTCGATGGCCTCATAAGTAGGACCGGCCGTAATCATTATCTTTTTTCCGGCCAGTTTGGTTCTTTTCTTCGGATGAAGAGCAAGAAAACTTTTCAGCTCCAGAACAATCTCCTCGGGTTCCATCATTCTGCCGGCACCTTCCAGGCCGCTGGCCAGCTCACCCTCGGGAGACTCAAGGATATGCACTCCTCTTTTTTTCAGCATATCCAGATTTTCCCGGGTAACAGGATGATTATACATATACATATCCATCGCCGGAGAGATCATGACCGGACAGCGAGCCGAAAGATAGGTCGTCAGTAAAAAATTATCAGCGACACCCTGTGCCATCTTGGCAATGGTGTTGGCCGAAACGGGCGCAATGAGCAACAGATCGGCCCATAATCCGAAATCAATATGGCTATACCACTTACCCGATTCCGGGTTGAAGGGTTCACAATAGATCCGGTTACGTGACAACACAGCCAGCGTAAGCGGAGTAATAAAATCCCGGGACGAAGGGGTCATGATCACTTTTACTTCCGCTCTCTCCTTTTTCAGCAAACGGACCAGGTAAGCCGCCTTGTAAGCGGCAATGCTACCCGTTACACCCAAGATGATCTTTTTCCCCTTCAACATAATAAAGGATATTTTTATGATTCGTCCGGAAGCTCTTCAGCATACCGGTAATAGATCTTTCCTTCCTTGAATTCCTCAAGAGCAATGGATGTGGGCTTCGGAAGACGTTCATAAAATTTCGAGATCTCGATTTGTTCCTTGTTTTCCATCACCTCTTCCAGGTTGTCCGTATAAAAGGAGAACTCTTCCAGTTTCTTGTTCAGTTCCTGTTTCAGGTCCAGTGCAATCTGATTAGCCCGGCGGGAACAAATAACCACGGTTTCATAAATATTCCCCGTTTCCTGATCAAGATTGTTAATGTCCTGGGTTACCGTCGTTACCGGTGCCTTGGTTCTTTTGTAATCCATGCTATTTTATTTTTACGTTTTTCCTGATTATTTAACACTTAAATAATTATTGCAACTACTGTATATTTTTCTGGCTTCCTTAATATACCGGCTTTTGGGAAACTCATCTATAAAAGAATAATAGTCATCCACGGTTTCCTGGAACCTCTCCGGCTGTTTTGTCCGCACACTGTTTTCAGCATACAGAAATTTTGATTTCAGCCTGAGGAACATAAGCTCTTCCCGGAACCGGGTATCCGGAAAATCCTCCAGGCTGTTGCTCAGGGCTACAATGGCCGCTTTATAGTGTTCCAGTTTGAAATATAATTTGGCTGACAGATAAGATTTTTCCGCGAGTTTTTCCTGTAATTCCTTCGTCAGCTTGTCACACTGCTCATTGTATTTGCTGGTGGGAAATTTGGTTTTATGCAAGGCGAAAGCATTCAATGCATTATATGTATTGGTCTGGTCTAATTCGGGCCTCGGTGACAACTTATAGTAACAATATCCCATCAGAAAATCAGCATCATCTGCATGTTCACTGGTAAGATAGGTTCTGACAAATGTTTCAAAATAATGGCCGGCCATCACAAAATCCCCCATTTCATAATAACATTTTGCATGGAGATAATCCAGTTCCTCCGACTTTGTAGTACCCTTGTAATGTGGCAGGATCTTTTCAATTAAACTGGCTGACTGCGTGTATTTACCATTGGCATAATATTCCTTCACCTTGCTGTATATTAGTTCATTGTCCTGACTTTTCATGAGTTTGTCAAACTCACCACAAGACGATAACACCAGAAAAGAACTGATAATAAATAATGAAAGGTATATCCTGATCTGTCGTACAGCCATTTCCCCGTTGTCGTTTTAAACCTGCTTTTGGTTCAGAGATATTCTGAAAAAATAAACGTGCAAAATTAATGAATATTTTTTAACCGCCATCTTTTTAGGACAAATAACATACCAAAAGATTTTTCTTTTTCTTCTGATAAATAAAAAAACTACATTTGTAAAAATTCTCAAATCTAAAAAAATAACATCGTGGATCTTTTTGATAAATTAAACATTGACAACACATCTCTCGGTCAATATCATGAAATGGCCGATGGGTATCAAATGTTTCCCAAGCTGGAAGGGGAAATACAACCCTGGATGAAATTCAGGGGAAAGGAAGTGCTTACCTGGAGTCTCAATAATTACATAGGACTGGCCAACCACCCTGAAGTGCGTAAAGCCGATGCCGAGGCTGCCAAAGCATGGGGGCTGGCTTATCCCATGGGTGCACGTATGATGTCGGGACACACCACAATGCACGAAAAGCTGGAAGAACAACTGGCTGCCTTTGTAAACAAGGAAAGCGCTTATCTTCTGAATTACGGTTACCAGGGTATGCTCTCCATCATTGATTCTATGGTGGACCGGAAAGATGTAATCGTTTATGATTCAGAGTCACACGCCTGTATTCTTGACGGTCTGCGTCTGCATATGGGAAAACGTTTTGTTTTCCAGCACAATGACATGGAAAACCTGGAAAGACAATTAAAACGAGCTACACGGCTTACCAAGATTTCCGGAGGCGGCATCCTGGTGATCACCGAAGGAGTCTTCGGCATGGCAGGCGACCTGGGCCATGTCCATGAAATCGTCAAACTGAAAAAAGATTATCATTTCCGCCTGCTGGTGGATGATGCCCACGGTTTCGGTACCATGGGACCGGAAGGGGCCG
>JAGGWN010000051.1 GCA_021157415.1 Bacteroidales bacterium
GCTGTCGGAGATACTTCGTTATACATGCTTTTCTGTACCAGGGCTGCATGGAAATGTCCTGGTTCCAGCGTTATCAGGGTGACAGGGTAACTTTTTTTCCCCATGCTGTTTTCTTTTTCCGATTTTTCTTTATGTCCGGTACAGGAAAACCCGGCCAAAGCGATTCCTGCAAGCATATAATAAAAGATTGTTCGCATAATCATTATTTCTAAACATAAAATTCAAACTTCAAATTTCAAACCTCAAACCCTTCTTCATATCTTAATATAATTCGTGCCGTAAGGATACCTCTGAGGTCTTGACAACCGGCTGTTAGCTTCGTCGTCATTCACAAATCTTTCTTTCACAGGATCCCAATGATGTATTCCGGGCAGTTTCATAGCGATATGACTTATCAGGCAAACGGTGCAGGCCCGATGGCCTTCCTCTATGGGGGAAATGGGTTGTTTTCGTGCTTTGATACAGTCCAGCCAGTTTCCGTGGTGGTCATCTGCTCTGTAAAGATGGATCTCGTCGGGGCCGATGACAGAGGTCAGTATCTTCGGGTCGCTGGCATCCAGGGCTTTTTTGTTTGTCTCCCGGACAACAGGGTCGCTGGCTGTGGCAGCGTAATTGCCACGGGAGACAAATATCCATCCTTTTGTACCTTCGTAACGTATGCCGTTGGTATAGCCCTGGCTGATGAACATCCGGATGCCGTTGGCATATTCGGCTTTGACCATAAAGTCCATATGTACATCCCACAGGCCTGATCGTGGAAACTGGGCGATCGCTTCCACACTTACCGGGCCGGTATATTCGGTATCCATTCCCCAGTTAGCCGAGTCGACATGATGTTGTCCCCAGCCGGTGATCATGCCTGCCCCGAACTGTTCACATCTCAGCCATCCGGGCCGGCCGTATCCATGTTGTGGGTGTACTCTCATTTCGGTATAGTAAACTTCGGGAGTGGAACCCAGCCACATATCGTAGTTCAGGTTTTGCGGCACGGGCATTTCCGGGGCGTCAGGTCCTGCGGGATCGCCAGGCAGGCCGATCTTAACGGTCTGGAGCTTGCCAATGCGGCCGTTGCGAACCAGTTCTGCCGCGATCCTGAACTGTGGCATCGACCGTTGCTGGGTGCCCATTTGGAGGATCACCCCCTGACGATTGACCACATCACTTAACAGTCTTCCTTCGGCGATGGTCAGTGAAGTGGGTTTTTGCAGATAGATGTCTTTACCGGCCAGTGCAGCTTCTATTGCTGGCTGTGCATGCCAGTGATCCGGCGTACTGATAATCACCGCATCAATGTCTTTGTTTTGGAGAAGTTCTTTGTAGTCATCATACATTTTTACATCAACATACCTTTTCTTACCTTTCTTTTTTTCATAGTAGTCTTCGATAAACTTTTTTGCGTCTGCCTTCCGGTGGTCATCCAGGTCGCTCACGGCGACAAACCTGGCCTGGTCAAACTTGAGGGTGGCAGGCATATCCCAGGACCGGGCGATACGACCACAGCCGATCTGTCCGATGTTGATCATGTTGGAAGGAGCCTCTTTTCCGAATACCGAAGAAGGAACAATGGTCGGTATAACAAAGGCTCCTGTCGTAGCGGCCATGCTGTTTCTTAAAAAATTTCTGCGTTTCATAATGTATAGGATGATTTAATGGATATAAAGTGGAAATTTGTTTGTCTTGCTCACTCCATCATGTTGTTAAAATACCGGCAAAATATGTTTTTTACTTTTTACTTCTTCTTTTTGTCTTTTGCCTTTTGCTTTTTTTCAAGCACCCACAACAAACCTCCTTGTAAGTGTCTGCGGAATACCGGATCGTTATAGGTTTCGGCGTCATGGCCCAGGGCGGTGTACCATTCCCGTCCGCCGTCGTAAGTGTGACACCAGCAAAGGGGAAAAAGGTCTCCGAAAGTACGGCCGGGATATGCATCCCGGTTCTTATCCTCCAACGTGGTCAGGTCGGCAGATAAGAGCACTTTGATGTCAGGGTTGAGCTCATTGGAATAATAACATTCGTCATGGACCGTCCAGCGATCAGGCAGGAAATAGGTGGAAGGATTATCCGGGTTGGTGACGACGACGACAAATTGCTGATGAGGAGCATGGCGGACGAACTTTCCTCCGACCATAGCCCACATCCAGGGCCAGTTGCGTTCGGTAGCGTTGGCCGAGTGAATACCCACAAACCCACCCCCACGGCGGATAAAATCCTGCAGGGCTTTTTTCTGTCCTTCCGTGTTAAAAACCTCGTTGTTGGTGTTTGAAAAGATCAAAGCATCATACTTTTTCAGGTTTTCCTGGGTGAAAGCGCCCGGGTCTTCCGTAGCATCTGCTGCAATGCCCATGCCGGCACAGATCTCTTTCAGGGCTTTAATACTGGCAGGGATGTTTTTATGGACAAAGCCTTGCCCGTTTTTCGTGTAGATGAGTACATGTTTTCCTCTCACATCGGATAACAGAGATTCCGTAGATTGGGATAAAGCAGGGAGGAATATTCCTGCCAGCAAAAAGAAAATGACTAAACTTCTACGTTTCATACGTTTAAGATTATTATTTGTTTAATTAGATATACGGTTATTATTTGATCTTTTCTGTTTCTACGACCGGGGGATGGGCAAAGTCATTCCATAATCTCTCGGCTTCTTCACGACTTAATTTACCGTTAAAGACAAACATTCTGTATTTTAGGGCATATTCTATTCCTTTTTCTAATGTCCAGCTTTTATGCCGGATAGGGCAAAACTCGAAAAAAAGATCTCCGCGGCCGTTGTTGGCATTGCCAGGCCATACCCGCATAGGTTCGGGAAAGTCTCTGTTTTCCGGATGATCCATGAACAGGATACCGTTTTCCCCTGAAGGCATTGTTCCTGTAATCCGGCACCACCGGGCTTTGCTGCCATCGGCATCCTGGCGGGTTTTTCCTTCAGAGGTAAGTACGGATGAGTTTTTATTGTTCCAGTGTCCGGTAGCCCGGAAGCCAAGCCCTCCGCCATAGCGATAGGCCTCCAGCAGTATGCCCGATGGAAGGGGACAGTTCTGGGTGGATGTATAGTCCACCAGCCAGGCCTGTGGGCCTACATTCCAGGCCCGCATTTCCAGGATTTCGTTTATGGCTGTCCGGTCGGGACCATTTCTTCCGAAATCGATATGTTTCTGATGCACTCTCAGGGCACAAAATACCGGGCCTTCTTCCAGGGAAAGCAATCCGGCATATCTTACGGTTCCCTGCCCTTTTCCCAGGTTCCAGAAATCCACTTCGCGTCCGTTTATATGGGTTTTGGTCCAGGGACCCCAGATGCCGTAATGATGCAGGTGGTCAGGGGGTTGAATGCGTGTGAGCACTTCACCTGAGGGAGACCACAACGGATGGATATATCCTGATTTCTGATAAAGCGGATCTGCTCCGTCGGGGGCATCCATGATGCGGAAACGGTAATTCAGGATCTTTTGCGATCCCCTTTCCAGCACATAGGATGAAAAAGTTTTTTGGATTTTCATAATCGCAGTGTCAGCCGCTTTTGCAGTTTCCCGTTTCAGCAGAAAGGTGCGCCGGGTATGCCGGGGAGTAGTTCCGGACAGGATGAACCATATTCCGGAAGCAGGAACACGATCCGGCTGGCAACGAACAGGAATGAATCCTTTGTGTGTTTTTTCATACAGATGCCAGTACGCAGATACGGTGCCGGTGTCGGGAAAGCTAACGGGGATGAAAACCGGACAATCCTCACGGTCATGATCTCCGGCGGCCACCGTCACCTGATAAAGGTTCTGAGCCAACAGCAGGGTAGGAAAAAAGAAAAAGAATGAAAAAACAACCGATACGTAGGTTTTTCTTGTCATGGGAGTTATGATGATAGTATGTTATGGATGGTTTCGATGAAAGCAGCTAGGTTGCCGGTAGAAACATCCGGGGGCATCCCTCCGCCGCATGACCAGATGATACCGGAATGATCTTGTGTTTTCAGGATCATTTTTTTTGTTTCCTTTCGGATCGTTTCAGGAGAGCCTGCGGCCAGCACATCCCGGGGCGGGAGATTGCCCATGAGGATCACTCCGGGTCCTGCCAGTTGGCGGATTTCGTTGAGGCTGTGCTCATGACTGAAATTGAACATATTTACATCCATTTCTTTCAGATATGAAGCGGTGATAAGTCCCCGGGCATCATTGTGCAGCAGTCGTATATCTGCTTCGAAGGCATTGAATATCTTTTTCATGCAGGGCAAAACAAAGGAGGTAAACTCTTTTTCTCCTACAAAACCGATCAGGTCGTCCAGGATCATGATGCCTTCGATGGAGGGGAACTGTTTTTTCTGGTATTGCAGCCAGCGAATGAGAAATTCGGTAATCTTGTCCAGGAATGTACGGGTTTCCTCCGGATACATTATGAGGTCTGTCATCAGTTCGGTGGTACCCCGCAGATAAGAAGCGATATTTAGCGGACCCCGGGCAACGGCAAAACGGATGCGGTGGCCCATGTCACAGATTTCTTTTTCAGTGTTTTTCAGCCGCTGGATCATGAAAGGGAGCAACCCGTCTTTTTCCGGATCCGGAATGTCCAACGTGGGGATATCAGCAATATCGCGAATTACTTTCCCGGCCCATGGAAGCGAATCTTCGTGCCAGGAAAGTTTGGATCCGAAGGCCGAGGGCTCGGTACACATCCCGTATTCCGACCAGAAACCCGGAATGAAAAAGACGCCGGGAAAAGATTCAATAGCCTTTTTATTGGTTTGAAACCACAGAGGATCCGAAGTATAGTATTGGAGCTTTGTCAGATGGTTCCATCCCGGAAGCCAGGGGCTGTCAATAATGAAACCGACAGTGTCTGTGCGTTCTTCATTTCCGGCAACGATCTGTTTCAGGTTTTCCCACTGGGAGTCAGTCATGATTTCTTCTTTAGAATTCCCGAATGCAATCTTACCAAAAGGAATGATAAAAAACAAACTGCAAAGTAAATAAACAGATTCATAAAAAAATGTGGTTTTTGTTTGTTTATGACAATCTGTTTATATCTTTGCCGAACACCAGAGTCTTTATTTGAATGGGTATTTTTCTGACAGACATAATTTTAAGTAAATAAGCAGAAATGGATATTTTTACCAAGTGTCACAAATTTACAAGGGCCAGACAGGCTGTTGCAGAGGGATGGTATCCTTACTTCCTCCCAGTCGAATCAGGTCCCGGTACAGAGGTAATGGTTCATGGCCGGGAGATGATCATGATCGGTTCCAATAATTACATGGGACTGACCGGACATCCGAAAGTGGTTGAAGCTTCTGTGGCCGCCACCAAAAAATATGGGACGGGCTGTACCGGTTCACGTTTTTTAAATGGCACACTGGATATTCATCTGGAACTGGAAGAGCGGCTGGCTAAATTTGTCGGGAAAGAAGCAGCGCTGTGTTTCAGTACAGGGTTTCAGACCAATCAGGGGGCTATTTCGGCACTGGTGGGTAAGGGTGATATTGTTTTTGTGGATCGTGAAAATCATGCTTCCATAGTGGATGGTTATCGGCTTTCGTTCGGGAAAGTTGTAAAATACAAACACAATGATTTTGATGATCTGGAACGTGTGTTGAAACTTTATGAAAAAGAAGATACCGGCAAGATGATTGTTACCGACGGGGTTTTCAGTATGGAAGGAACCATCGCCCGAGTGCCGGAAATCGTGGAATTGGGAGAAAAATACGGCGCCCGTCTTTATGTTGATGATGCCCATGCGCTGGGTGTGCTGGGAAAGCACGGTAAGGGGAGTGGGGAGTACTGGAATATGACTGATCATATTGACCTGGTGATGGGGACTTTCAGCAAATCTCTGGCCTCCCTGGGAGGTTTTATTGCCGGAGAATCTGTCGTGGTTGATTATATCAAACACCATGCCCGTTCGCTGATTTTCAGTGCCAGTATGCCTCCGTCGGCTGTGGCCGCCGTCATTGCCAGTCTGGACATTATTGAATCGGAACCGGAACGTGTGGAAAGATTGTGGGAAAATACCCGCATGATGAAAGAAGGCTTTGAAAGCCTCGGTTTTAATACCGGTGAAAGCAATACTCCGATCATCCCGATTGTCATCGGAACGGATGAGGACTGTTTTACTTTTTGGAAAATGCTCTTTGATGCCGGCATTTTTGCCAACCCGGCTGTCAGCCCGGCAGTGCCTCCGGGTCAGGCGATCATTCGCACCAGTTACATGGCTACCCATACGGAAGAAGAACTGAACTATGTGCTGGATATATTTAAGAAGATCGGGAAAGAGTCGGGGATCATTTAAGCCGGCTTGCCGGCAAAGGTGCTTAATTTCATAAGCTTGCCAATAATCCTGTCGCTGAGTGCATTTTTCTTTTTCAGATGTTCCTGGATGGACTTTACCTGAGGATTTTCTTCAAACTTCCCTCTGACCTGCTCAAAATCCAGGGTTCTGGTATTCTTGTCTCCGTCAATGCCAAAGCCGGTCTGGGAAATCAGGGTGAACTCTTTTTTGGCATCTTCATACAGCATCTTATCCAGTTCCGTTACACTTTCTTTCCATTTATTCACCACATTACAGACATCCTCGATGGTCCAGGTACTGATTTTCTTTCCGGTTTCCTTTTCGAGGATATCAGCCGCCCAGTTCCAGGTCCAGGTGTAATAACGGGCATGGAAATCCCGGAAAACATCCCTGATCTTTTGCATATTCTTTATCTTGCCGTTTTCTATGTTATCGGCCAGGGTCTCAATCTCATTCAGGGGTGCGATCAGTCCGGCCAGATCGGTCCATTTTCCTTTTCCCGTTTTGCTTTCCGGGATAAGTACTTTTCTCATTCCGTCAATATCCCGGAAAGGCTTGCTGGTAAGCTGTTGGATAAGAGAATTACCCAGAAACTTATACAGGGCAATGTTGTACAGTTGTATTCCCCGCAACAAAGCGGAGCGGGTGATCTTTACATTTTCATAAGAATAAAACTCCGACTTCTCTCCGGAATATTCAAGCAGGCGTTTCAGCAGATCTCTGCCGGCAATCACTTTGTTGATGGTATAAGGACTGAGCAGGTTGAAATTAATGAAATCTGCAGTGGCAGGACAATTTCTTTTATCTCTTGCCGGCCATTTACGGGCGTCGCGGATGGTTCCTACGCTTCGCAGGTTCACGCCGGGTGAGAGGAAGCTTTCGTCATTGTTTTCAATGAGGTATGAAAAGGGCAGGCTGGAGGTATCGGAGTTTTTATAGTGTCTGCCCATAACTACGGTGAAAGCTCCTACCTTGGCCGGCCACAGAATGTAAGAGTCGCTGGCGGTTTTGGATCCTCTTTCCATAACCCCGTGGTGTACGGGGCCCAGCTTATACATATGGTTGCTTTGGTTTGTCCCGCTGCCTGCATTGAAGAAGGAGAACATGCCTGCGATCAACAAGGTGGATTTATGATGCGTAACGGTATAGGGTCCTGCAAAGATGGAGCAGGCCTCTCCGTGATAGGCGATGCAGTTGCTGAAAAAAAGAGAATGTTCGGCAGAGAACTGTTTTCCCATTTCACAGGCATGGCCGACAAAGCAGTGGTCCAGGATCACATCGTTGGCGATATGGCCCCCCTCGGATAAGATGAAATGTTTCATGGTAACCCCCGGACCTACAAAGACAGGGTCTGATTTACTGCTGTGGATGGTCCCCTCATATAAGTATCTGCTTCCTTCAATGGTACACCAGGGTCCGATGTTTACGTTTCTGATCGTCCCGGCGTGGAGGATCCTGCTATGTTTTCCGATATATCCCATTGCAGAACGGACTTTGCCGGTGTAGCGGTCAATCATGTGGTAAATGGCACGTGTGAGTCCGGGCCGGTGCCGGTACATAGCGAGCATGTAAGCCAGGTGGGCGGAGAGGCCGTCAACGATCTTAACGCTTCTTCCTCCTGTTTCATCCAGCACATGTACTTCGGTACCATTGCCAAAAGTGCTCTCATTTTCCACAGCGATGCTGTCGGCATCCCGGATGAAAACATTTTCTCCGATCCTGTAGTTGGAAAGACCGTCCCGGACGTCCGATATGTGGGCATCCCTGCCGATCTCACAATGATGAATGGTTGTATTGTACAAACCGGCAGGAACTTCCCGGCCGTCCCCCATGATAAAGATTTTTCTGAACGGCTGCAGGCTGACAGCACCTGAAAAACGGACATTTATGATTCGTCCGGCGGTAAAGGGTTCATGGACAACCACCTGATTCCAGTTATCGGCGGTACACCTTTGTTTTTCCAATAAGGTGATCTCTTTTTTTGTCAGATGACGGAATGAATTCATGGTTTCGAATGTTTTCTTTATCATTCAACGGTTACCGATTTGGCGAGATTACGGGGTTGATCCACATTGCATCCACGCAGTACTGCGATATGATATGCCAGAAGCTGAAGCGGGATCACGGCCAGCAAAGGACTCAGCGCCTGGAGAGTGGATGGTATCTCCAGCACATAGTCTGCCAGTTCGCGGATCAGCGTATCTTTTTCATTTACGATGGCTATCACTTTTCCTTTCCGGGCTTTTATCTCCCTGATATTACTCACGATCTTGTCGTAGGAATTATCTTTGGGGGCGATGACCACCACGGGCATGTTTTCATCGATCAGGGCAATGGGACCGTGTTTCATCTCGGCGGCCGGATAGCCTTCGGCATGGATGTATGATATTTCCTTTAGTTTCAGGGCTCCTTCCAGGGCTACGGGGAAAAAATAGCCCCGGCCCAGATAAAGAAAGTTATTGACATCCTTGTATTTGTCTGCCAGATCCCGGATGCTTTTGTGATTGTGTTTAAGGATATACTGAATCTTTTCAGGGATCATTTCCAATTCATGGATAAACCGGTGTAGTTGTTCCCGGGAAAGAAGTTCCTTTTTCCATGCCAGAAGCATGGCGATCATGGTCAGCACAGTAACCTGTGAGGTGAATGCTTTGGTGGAAGCTACCCCTATCTCGGGACCGGCATGGGTATATACTCCGGCCACGGTTTCCCGGGGGATGCTTGAACCCACCACATTGCATATCCCCAGTACCAGCGAACCGGCTTCTTTGGCTTTTCGTATGGCTGCCATGGTATCGGCTGTTTCGCCGCTCTGGCTGATGGCAATGATCACGTCCCGGGCATGAATGACGGGGTGCCGGTAACGAAATTCCGAAGCATATTCCACCTCCACAGGGATCCTGGCAAATTCTTCTATCAGGTATTCACCGATAAGTCCTGCATGCCAGGATGTTCCGCAACCCAGGATTATAATACGTGGTGCTGCCATCATAGCAGGCAACACATGGAACAACCCTCCCAGATGCAGGGAAAGCGGTTTTTCTGAAATACGCCCCCGGAATGTGTCCCGGATTGAAGCAGGTTGTTCAAAAATCTCTTTCAGCATATAATGGGGAAAAGAACCTTTTTCCAAATCTCCAATGTCCTGTTCAATAATGTTGACTACCGGTTTGTGGAAATTGTTTTTCCTGCTTTGTATGGTCAGGTCGTCGGATTTCAGTATGGCCATCTCATCCTCTTTCAGATAAACGACTTTTCTGGTGTAGTGCATAATGGCAGGAGTATCCGAGGCAATGAAATGAGCTTGTTTACCTATCCCCAAAACCAGAGGGCTTCCTTTACGAACAGCAAACAGTCTGTCGGGTTCATCGGCGCAAATAATGCCCAGTCCGTAGGCTCCTACCATCTTTTTCAAAGCCAGGCGGATGGCCATTTCTGCCGGGATATTTCCTTTCAGATAAATATACTCCATCAGGTTCACAAGAACCTCGGTGTCGGTATCCGATTGAAAACGGTACCCTCTGGTGGTGAGTCTTTCCCTTAAACGATTGTAGTTCTCAATAATCCCGTTGTGAACCAGGATAAAATGTCCGTGCATAGAACGGTGGGGATGTGCATTTTTATCTTCCGGCTCCCCGTGCGTTGCCCATCTTGTATGACCTATTCCCAGATGTCCGGATATAGGTTTGGAACCGACAAAGTTCTCCAGTTCATGGACCTTCCCTTTTTGTTTATATACTCTGACCTTATCCCCGGCGATGGCGATGCCGGCCGAATCGTATCCTCTGTATTCTAGTCGTTTGAGCCCGTTGATGAGTATGGGATAAGCCTCTTTTGTACCAATGTATCCGATAATTCCACACATAATATTTGCTAAAGATTTACAGTGCGTATGAATAAACTAAACAAATATCTAAAAAATATACTAAATAGTCTAAATATTTTGACTAATTGTTATTGTGTATGGAGTAATGATGTGTTAGGGGTTGTGGATGTTTATGCAAGCGAAGGAATAATTGGTTCTGTTATTTATAAACAATAAAAACCAGCAAAAAATATATAACAGCATAATATGTTTAGAAAACAATGGATCGAACGGAGATGGAGGAGCAAAAAACCGGAACAGGCAAACCTATGCTTCCTGTGGATTTCCGAGAAGTGTATGTAGTTTATTGATTTTCTTTTCCAGGACGGCGGCTTCATCTTCTCCGGAAGAAAGGATTTTTTCTGCTGTGATCAGGTCATTTCGTAAGACGGTCAGGGTATCATCCATCATCCGGAAGATTTCGCGGTTTATGATTTCGGTGAGGGCGGATACCGTGCGGTACAGATTTTTTTCTGTTTCGTCGGGAATGCGTTTCAGGAAGAAACGTCCGAAAGCTTTCCGGAAGAGAAACATGGGGATCAGGAACCAAAGGAGGTCAATATTGGTGTCGAAAGCCCAGTACACTGAGATATCAGGTTTTTTTATCTCCGGTTTACTGAATCTTACCGGTTCTTCCCGAAGGGTAGTGTGCAGCACCTCCTGTATCTTTTCTCGTCGTTCTTTTCTGGCATTTTCCAGATAGGTTTCGAAATGTTTTCTCGGGTCATCAAGCAATTTGATCCATTTTTTTTCCATATGATCTATAATGTTTCGTATTTCCCGTGCCAAATGCCGGGCCATCCATTGTTCATATCTTCTGGAGAGGACAAAGAGGTTTCCACGCCATGTTTTGTAATCTTTCGTGAATTCGATCTTCAGAAGCCGGGAGAGGGCCTCATGATAGGTTAGCAAAATATCTGTGAGTTTTTCATGGGTCAGGGCGGTATGGTTTTGTGCAATGAGTTGCAGTTCGCGGCGTTGACGGTACAGGTTGTCCCTGTTCCGCTGTATCAGTTCCTGCAATTCTTTTTTCTGACGGCGGGCTTTCAGGGAAGCCTGCCGGGAAGCCTTCAGATAACTCAGGCAGGTACGGGCCAGAGACCGTATCTTGTAGGCGTTGATCTCATTGACAACCGATTCCTGCCGGGTGACCATCGGACGGATTACTTTGCTGAGGATTTCGTTCCTGAAGGCAACTGCATTCTTTCGAACGGAATACCTGAAGATCGTATAGGAAATCTGAAAATGCTGCTCAAGGGTGTTATAAATGAATTTTTCGATCTCCTCCAGATCCTTCGCCTCATACAGGTCTGTTTTAGTCAGAAGGATATAGATACGGGGGGTATAGGTACGTAATTCCCGGATCAGGTTGATATCATTTTCTGAGAGCGGATTGCCGGGGTTTATGGCTACGATGGCCAGCCCCGTATCCGGGGTAAATTGAAAGGTTGCCTCCGTATTATGCTTGAAAAGACTACCGATACCGGGAGTGTCAATAAACCGGATCCCCTGGAAAGGAGCCAACTCCGGCAACTCTATGATCACTTTTCCAACCTGTTTATGATTGTTGGTGTTGATCTGTTCGTTGATATATTCAGGGAGCTCTTCGGGACCTATATTTCGTATTTTCCGGTCCAGAAAATGAATCGTTATTTTTTGCATCCTTCCATATTGTAGGATGGTGACCACGTTGGTTACAGGCGTCACTCCCACAGGCAGAATATTCTTTCCAGTCAGATGATTCAAAAAAGAACTTTTTCCTGCCTTGAATTGTCCCAACACGGCAATATTGATATACCGGTGTTTTTTCCGGAGATCATCAATGGCATGGAAAAAAGAAGTTAGACCCGGAAACATTTGTGGTGAGCATACTTTCAGAAGTTCATGGTATAAGGATTCCATTGGTTTTGGTTTCAGCATAAAACAAAGTCTCTTTTTTGCATACGAAAATATAATAAATCAAAGCAGCTTGTTCAGGGAATCCACTCAATTTGCAGAATATTCTTTGTTTTTTCCGTGATTTTGTATCTTTCATCTATTCGCATTCCGAGAATCCAAACGATTTGATCCCCCTCGGTCAACAGCCAGGTATTTTCTTTTTCGTCAAGGGAAAGCTTACGATCTATAAAAAAATCACTAAGTTTTTTTATCCCTTTCATTCCCAGAGGCATAAAATAATCTCCTTTTTTCCATTTACGCAGGATGAGAGGCCAGGTGATCTTCCCTTCGTCCAGAACCGCCATATTACGCGCGTCGGGGATGATAAACCCTTCCGGGCGGACAAACCTTTTTTTTATATGCAGGATGACGGGGTCTGTGACCTGTGTCTGGGTTTTTTCTATATAATATCTTTTTTCCGGTTCGTTTTTGGGCAGGGGAGTGATGATCAGGGAATCCCTGTCTTTTATCAATCTGTGAGAAGGAGAAAAGAATTGTTTCCCCGGAGGGTTGTCCAGTGATTCCAGTATCTCATGAATGGTGCCTCCCTTAAAATTCATGGGTTTAAGCAGCTCGTAAAGAATGGCTTCTCTGACGGAAGATTGTCTGAGTTTATGGATGGGGATCATTTGTTTTTTCCCGATTTTTATCAGAAACGTTGTCCTTGCATCCTCAAGGTAACGGAAAAAGATTTCTCCTGCTCCGGCCAGCCTTTGGGACGTGTCGGCAACACTGTGAATAAAATCCGGGTTCATTTCCTCGAAAAGGGGGATGATTTTATGGCGAATCTTATTCCGCATGTATTTGTTGGTCAGATTGGAGCTGTCTTCCCTCCATTTGATGTTGAAATAACCGGCATATTCAAGAATTTCCGTACGTGTGGCAAACAGTATGGGTCGGATGAGACGGTCATTGCGGGGCTTGATGCCCGTGAGACCCCGGATGCCTGTCCCTCGCGTAAGATTGATCAGGAATGTTTCCACCAGATCATTTTTGTTATGTGCCAGAGCAAGCAGGTCGTATCCTTCCTTTTCAAGGATCCGGCGAAACCATTCGTACCGCAGATCCCGGGCTGCCATCTGAATGGAAATGCCGTGTTCTTCGGCATAAGAATAAGTGTCGAAACGGGTATGGTAAAAAGGAAGATCGTTTTTATCCGCCCAGGAACGCACAAAATTTTCATCTCCGTCGGACTCATGGCCCCGCAGGGAGAAATTACAGTGAGCTACCCCGGTGGAATAACCCAGCCTGTTCATCAGGTCACCCATTACCATAGAGTCAACCCCTCCGCTGACGGCAAGGAGTATACGATCATCCACCGTACAAAGCCGGTTTTTTTCGATGAAGAAGCGACAAGCCGATAGCAGGTCTTTCATGTATAATCTTTTGCGGTAAATTACACATTTTTGGGAAAAGAAAAAACCCCTGCGGTAAGCAGAGGTTTTTCCAGGTTATCCGAACGGGATTATTTTTCCAGTTTTCCAAGAAATTTGGCTACCCCTTCATGTGTGGGTTCCATAGCTTCTTCACCGGGATGCCAGTCAGCCGGACATACTTCCCCGTGTTTTTCAAAATATTGCAAGGCGTCGATCATACGGAGCACCTCTTCCACGCTTCTGCCCAGAGGCATGTCATTGACCACCTGGTGGCGGATCACTCCTTCCAGATCGATCAGAAAGAGACCGCGATAGGCCTGGGGAACCCCCTCGAAACTTACTGCATCATCGTCATCATATTCATATTCCCCGGCCAGCACATCGTAATTCTCGGAAATTACCAGAGACTGATCTGCAATCAAAGGATATTTCACCCCTTTTATACCACCGTCGTGAAGTTCGGTCTGCAGCCATTTCCAGTGTGAAAACTGGGAGTCAACAGAACAACCCACGATAGCGGTATTTCTCTTTTCAAATTCGTTCATTTTTTCCTGGAAGGCCAGGATCTCCGTTGGACATACAAAAGTAAAGTCAGCAGGATAGAAAAACAATACTACATATTTTTTCCCCAGATACTGATCCAAAGAGAAATTATCAATGATATCCTCTCCGTTAATCACTGCCGGAGCAGAGAAATTCGGAGCTTTTTTACCTACTAGTACACTCATGGTTATATTATTTTAATATTTTGCGAGTAAAGATAATAAGATTTTCAATATGCAAGGGGGATTATCTCATTTAGACTTGATTTATACAACCTCTGGCCAATGATCAGGTAAATATATGTTATTAAGTAAGATAAGGGTATCCGAAAAGAGGATTTATCCATGAACTATTTAAATTCAAAGATACTGGGTTTGTGTGGGATAAAGTTATAGGGGGAGAACTGTCTTTCCCCTGATAAAACAATGGTTTGGTAAGTTACCGCTTCGGGTAAAACCGGGTAATACGCAAAACGGATCTGGAGCGTGCTGAAGACAAGATTTTCATTTCTTATTCTGATTCCCAGGCCCAGCCCGGAATAAAGATGATTGTCGGTGAACTGAATGTTTCCGAAATCAATGACTCCCAGGTCGGCAAAAGCAAAGAATACAAAACGAAATCCATAAAGGTAGTATGGACTGAATGCAACCGTCTCGGTTTTAATGGCCAGTCTGCGTATGCCGGTGAGGCTGTCACTCCTCAATCCTCTGATGCCATATCTGTCGTTGATAGTCAGCCGTTCTTCGCTATACCTGTTTATACCGGCAGTGAAATTGACATCCACAAATTGCCGGTAGTAATATTTGCCGATAGAGACCAACCGGCTGAAATAGTTGGTACGGATATTGATAATCCCGGCGTTGACAACATCCTTTGGCATAAAACCGCCTATTTTTATGCCGCTGTTCAGGTATCCGAAGCGGTTAAAATATTTACCGGCTGAACATTCCAAACCCGCATAATACCGGTTTCCAAACTCGTTGATTTCATAGCCTCCCGTTGCTGAAACCAACATTCCTTCAGGAATATCTTCCGTGGTTCCGTAATTGTAAATCAACCCTGTTTTGAAATACTGGTCTTTTGAGTAGGTAAGCCCTGCCAGAATCAACTGGTGCCGCTGGTATTGGTAGTATTCCTGTTCTCCCAACAGCGGACGTTGCATGACATTGTTCTGAATGTACCTGCCTGAAAGTACTAAACGTTCACGCCGGGAGCTGCTCAGTAAAAACGAATGAGCATACCACAGGTCGTTGTATAAATATTTTAGGGGGACTTCCATGGTGTCGTGGCTAAGCACTTCATGCGTATATGCAATGCTTGTAGTGAGTCCCCCGGCATTTTTTGTAAAAAAATTAATGAAATGCCGCTGAAAGGAAAGAGCGGCTGACTGCACCTTGAAGGTATGGTAAATACTTGCCTTGCCATGGATGAAACTTTTTCCGATATTATTGATTTCATATCCGGCACCGTTTCCGACGGGATGATCCTCGTTAAAATTATAGGGAATAGCTACGCTGAGTTTATGTCCCAGGCCCATGAGATTGTTATCGAATACGGAAATGTTTCCTTTTTTAATGTTGTAATATTGGTATTCAGCACCGATGGAAAAGACATCCCGTGTGATTACCACGACATCAACCTGATTGTTTCCCGCAGGTAAGAGCACAAAATGGGCATCCCGTATAAACGGTAACTGCCTGATATATCGTTCATTGTCAGCCATAATGTCCGGATTGACAGCATCTCCCTCTTTGAAAAAAAGGTTGTGGCTGATCGTTTTTGTGCGGGTGATTTTGTGTAATTTGTTCAGAAAACGTGCAGACCCGGTTTCTCTGATCAGGAGCGTATCTTTGACAATCGGACTAAAAGGATCAATCTCAAAAAATTTTATGGAACGGATAACTTTTCCTGTATATTTCAAATATTCATGGATGCTGTTTTTTTCTTTCTGCGGGTTTCGTGCAATGCCCCGGTTGGGAATAAAGAACAATTGATATAGTTTATATTTCCACTTGTTGTTTTTTGCCTTGGTGAGAAGCGTATCATAGAATTTTTTGGATTTAAGATATTTCTCGCCGGGCCGGATCACAGCCACGTCTTCCGGAAGGATCAGTACTGTATCGCTGTCGAAAAAGATAATGGAATCGTTGAATATCAGCGACTCACCTTTTTTTATATGTAAGGTGTCCGGCGAGCCGGTGGACGACAGAACAACTCCGGCATTGCCAAGGAGCAGGGAAAGAAGAAGCAGATACTTAAAAGAATATTTTTTAACATCCATTATTCAATGTTTCCTATGAGCATTCATTCTTCCAGCACATCGTCGGCATTGAACTGGAAACCGAGGCGTTTACCCGTTTGTTGGAGCGAACGCATGATCTTTGCCGACATTTGTTCGACACTTGTGATCTTGACATTATCATATGGAGGGACCAGCAGGTCAAACTGCATGGCATAAAGGATTGATTTCTCAATGATCTTTTTCATGGTTTCTTTGCTTACCAGCAGACTGCCGAACTTTTTATAATGAAACCCCATCTGTCTTTTCCCTTCCACGAAAAAGTGATTGTTCCGGTTGATGAAAATCCTGGCTATCAGGTAACCCAGGTCATTTACGCGGTTATATTTGAATGAATCGGACAGGAAATTGTAAATGTTGATAATCCCGCAATAGGAATTCAGGGGTTCATCTTTTACATAAGGTATTTCCCATATCTTATGCTCCCGGTTGAATTCAAAAATGTTGGTATGCATACTGCATATCAGGATGTCTCCGGAGATTTTGATTTGTGAGGCAAACTTTCCAAAATCTTTAAACTCGGTCAACAGGCGTGGATCTTTTTGAGGGATGCCGGCATTCAATTCGGAAGATAATTCTTTTACGGCATCTTTAAGCAGGCTGAATCCTGCTACGGTCTGGTCATAGATATGTTGCTTGAGGGCCGCTTTGGTAGTCAGGTATTCGACGATTTGTTTCTGGCTGTTACTGTTTCCCACGTTCGTATCATTTAAAGGGTCATAACCACAAAAAAGAAACCTAAAAATAATTTCTTTTTTCACATTCACCTAACAGGCGGCTCAATTATTTTTTTCCAGTCTTAAAGATAAAGAAGAGATATTTTTTGCTATTTCCGGATTTTTCTTACCCTGCTACAATCTGTCTGTCAATATGCTTTGGCAAAGAGCACTCTTCTTTGGGAAGGTTTCCCTGTCACGATACATTTTCCTTCTTCTCGGGGGATATCTACCGGAATGATACGCAGGGTGGCTTTGGTTTCTTCTTTGATCTTCAGTTCTGTTTCCGTAGTACCGTCCCAGTGTGCCAGTACAAAACCTCCTTCTTTCTCAAGAACTTCCCGGAACTCTTCGTAAGTATCTACCGTATGAATATGACTGTTTCTGTATTTCAGGGCTTTATCATAGATGTGCTGTTGTATATCGTTCAGCAGGGTTGGGATTTTTGATGCCAATCCCTCCATTGAATACGTGTTTTTTTCCAGTGTGTCCCGGCGGGCCACTTCAACAGTGCCGTTGGCCAGGTCTCTGGGTCCTATGGCGATGCGTACGGGAACTCCTTTTACTTCATACTCAGCAAATTTCCAGCCTGGTTTGTGGGTATCCCGGTCATCGTATTTGGCAGATAGACCAAGATTTTTCAGCTCTTCGAGCAATTTTTCAGCTACCACGGTAATTTGATCCAGCTCTTCTTTCTTTTTATAAATAGGGACGATGATAACCTGTAAAGGAGCCAGTCTGGGGGGCAATACCAGTCCGTTGTCATCCGAATGGGCCATGATCAGGGCTCCTATAAGGCGAGTGGATACGCCCCAGGAAGTGGCCCAGACATATTCAAGTTTTCCGGATTTATCCAGAAATTTCACATCGAACGCTTTGGCAAAATTTTGTCCCAGAAAATGGGACGTTCCTGCCTGCAGGGCTTTGCCGTCCTGCATCAAGGCTTCAATGGTATAGGTCTCCAGGGCACCGGCAAAGCGTTCATTTTCCGACTTCACACCTTTCAGTACCGGTATGGCCATGTATTTCTCAGCGAACTCTGCATAAAGGTTGATGATCTTCAGCGTTTCCTCAACCGCTTCTTCCCTGGTAGCATGAGCGGTATGCCCTTCCTGCCAGAGGAATTCGGCCGTGCGGAGGAACAAACGGGTACGCATCTCCCATCTCACTACATTGGCCCATTGATTGATCAGCAGGGGCAGATCACGGTATGACTGGATCCATCCTTTGTATGTGTTCCAGATGATCGTCTCGGAAGTGGGACGTACGATCAGCTCTTCTTCCAGTTTGGCATCTTCATCTACGACCACACCCTTGCCATTCGGGTCGTTTTTTAACCGGTAGTGGGTGACTACAGCACATTCTTTGGCGAAACCTTCCACATGGGAAGCTTCTTTGCTAAAAAAAGATTTGGGAATAAACAAGGGGAAATATGCATTTTCGTGCCCCGTTTCCTTGAACATCTTATCCAGTTGGGCCTGGATTTTTTCCCAGATTGCATACCCATGCGGTTTTATAACCATACAACCCCTGACGACAGAATTTTCTGCCAGATCAGCCTTGGTTACCAGGTTATTATACCATTGTGAGTAGTCTTCCGAACGGGGGGTGATTTCCTTTGCCATAATTTTTGGTATGGTATTTGATTTATTTTGGTTGAGAACTGCAAAGAAAAAAATTATCAACGACAAATAAAAACAATAGGAGGTAGTTATGAAAACAAATCTTACATATAAAACACTGATGATTCTGATATCATTACTTTTGTTACCCTCCGCTTACTCATCTGCTGCCGGATATGAAGATGGTTATGTTCATGTTGGGGCCACGGTTACCTTTCATGTTCCGGTTGTATCCTATGCATACAGGATCCGACACTTTTATCATCCTACGACCGTCATAAATTATTTTTATGATCCGGTGTTTACCGATTCATACTGGTATCCTTACGATGCTTACTACTGGGATGATCCTTTTTATATGGGAAGCAGTTTTTATGTTGGATATACGGGATATGTCGGTTTTTCCTTTGGCATTTCCTGGAATTATCCGATGTATTTCAGGAGCAGGTATGCGTGGAGACCTCCTGTTTACCATTCCTGGCGTTACAGGCCGATGGTCTATAATTACAGAGTTCCTTACTACTATTCTTCCTCCCATTTTTCAAACCGATACTATTATGGGAACTATTACACCCGCAATACCTATTACAACAATTATTACTACCAGAATGGTTACCGTTCCAACACACACATCAACAATCATGTGAATAACCATGTAACCAACCACATCAACAATCACATGAATCCTCGTACCAACCATTCCCGGGGCAATACTCACACCCGGGTGGAAGTCAGGGGACATTCGCAGGTACAGGGACAGGCATCCCGGAGGAGCTACGGAGTTCGCAACAGCGGAAACAGTAGAAGAGTGGCGAGCGGTAATGCCCTCCAAGGAACTGTTCCCAGGCATTCTTCCTCTGCAGTCGTGCGTACCGGGAGTGCCCGTCAGGGCAGAACCGTCCAGACCAATACGAGAAGTTACGGCAGAACAGTTACTGTGGATGCACACAGGAGAAATACGGGACAACGTTCCTCCGGTATCGCAAACAGGACCACAACAAGAAGTAATTACCATGCAACCGGTCGTAGCAGAACCCAGGCTGTGCATGCCCCTGCCGTGAGATCAAGGGCTAACAAAGGTTCACATTCTACGGGATACAGGAGTTCCCGGACCACTGTCAAACGGGTGAATGTTACCAAACCGGCCGTCAGACGGTCCTCGGGCCATGCTGTAACAAAAGCTCATGCACCCCGTTCTGCAGGAAACACCAGCCGGTCTGCTAAAAAAAACACTTCCCGGGGACATCGCAGATAAGATTGATTGTCATAAAAAAAGAGCCATCCGGCTCTTTTTTTATGACAATCCGTTTACATCTGTTTGTTTCTATGTTCTTTGCTGTTTTTTTGTTATTTTCAGGAAAGTTTTTATACATTTGTTCAGATAATGAAATAATATAGATGCTTGAAAAAAAAACAGTTTTTGGTATGATATTTGTTTCTTATTCAATGAGAAAAAATTTATGAAGGAGGGACCAGAAATGAAAACCAGATTTTTAATAATACCAGCTTTTATAGTAGCTTTGATCCTGGGGGGATGTGCATCAAGTGGATATATCACGGATGATGTTTATTATATCCCGCAGGGTCAATCTTCCGTTCAGGCAGGTACAACTGTGCAAACAAATACAGAAACGACCGCCCAACAGCCGGCAGAAGCTTCGGGAGATGAGGTTTTTTCTGCTATTGATGATTATTACAGGGATAAAACTTATAATGAGGATACTTTGCAACTGACCCAGCAGGAAGCTGCTGCCAACCAGGGAGGAAACGTTATAATCAATAATTATGATGGTTCCTATGCTGCACGGATCAATCATTTCTTTTATCCCTCTCTCGGATTAAATTATTATGATCCTTTTTATTACGGTGCAGACCTTTATGATCCGTTTTATAGCCCCGGCCTGAGTTTTTCCATGGGATACGGTTTCGGTTATGGTTACGGCCTTGGCCTGGGATATGGTTATCCTTTTTACAATTCATGGTATAATCCCTTTTACCGATATTCTCCTTATTCTTACTATCCTTATTATGGAGGATACTATGGAGGATACTATGGAGGATACTACGGATATACGGGCGTCTATCCTATGCCGTATAAGGATTACGAAAATTACAACCCGAAATACGGACACCGGAATACGGTTGCCTCCAATCGTCTTTACAGCCCGAGGAGCAGTTCATCTGTATCACCGGCCAAAAGCAGTTTTATTCCTACCGATTCTAGAAGGGTGAGCGGAACCCGGAGGGCTGCAGGCACCTCTGCTACGGCCACACAGTCCAGGAATGCATCAGGGTTGACTACTACGAGAACGAAAGGTACCGGTACAACCGTCACTACGGAAAAAAAGACTACGACCCGCACCACATATCAGCCCAGACGCACCTCTCAGGGGACGACTCATGTAAGGACTACCCGGCTGCCGCAGAGTGCAACATCCCGGACCACCACGACGACCAGAAGTACGGGAAGAACATACGTGCCGAGATATACCAATACCAGAGCTGCCAGAACCACTGCCCGTCCCTCCTATAACCCTTCGCATAGCATTGGCACATCACGGTCGAGATCGGTTACCTCTTCTCCCGTGAGAAAGAATTACTCTCCGCCCGTAAAACGAAGCAGTTCAACCTATACACCGCGACGTAGCTATACCCCTACTCACTCGTCCTTTAACCGTTCATCGTCTTCCTCATCTACTATTTCCGCACCGCGGCGCAGCTCTTCCAGCAGTTCGCGTTCCTCGGGAAGCGGCGGTGGAAGAAGACGCTGATGACCAGTGCCCTGTTTTGATTCTTTGTTATATGTGTATTCCCTGTTAAAATAACCGGAAGTTTTCCTATTGCCTGTTGCTGAAATTTGTTAACCGGATAAAATAAAACAATTATGATTCTGAAGGACATGCATAAAAAAAATATAATCCTGCTCCTCACCCTTGTATTTGCTATTTTCTTTGCTGCCGGCACACAGGCACAAAATGAGGAAGATGCACTTCGTTATTCACAACTTTTCGATGCCGGACTCACTGCCAGATCTTTAAGTATGGGAGGAGCCTTTGGCGCTCTCGGAGCCGATATGTCGGAGATGTCTATCAACCCTGCGGGGATTGCTGTGTATCGGAGAAGCGTTTTTTCCATTACCCCGACATATATGTATGACAATACCCATGCTACTTATCTTGGGAAAAGAATGTATGATTCGGATTCTCATTTTTCATTGGGAAACATTGGAATGGTTTATACTTATAATACCGGTCAGGACAACGGATGGGTGAACTTTAATTTCGGATTCTCCTCCCAGAAACGCACCGATTTCTTTAAAAATATGACTGTTTCAGCGGTCAATGATCATAGTTCTATGCTGGATTATTTTGCTGATAATGCAGATGGGAAAACCCTCGATATGCTGGACGACTATGAAGAAGGTCTTGCTTTTGATACCTGGCTGATCGATACGGTGGCGGGGAATCCTACCCAATATGAAACCGTATTATCCCAATATGGTGATTTTGCAAATTCCACGTATGGCGAAGTACAACGAAGACAGGTTGCTGAATATGGGAATAATGCTGAAACAAACTTTAACTTTTCTGCCAATTACGGATACAAATTATATGTGGGGGGAACCTTTACCATTCGTTCACTCAGCTATCATCGCACCATGAAGCATTCTGAGGATGATGTAAATGATGAGATATTCGATTTTAATTATTTTGATTATATTTATTATCTGAACACCCAGGGTACGGCCTATGCTTTCAGTATGGGCGCCATTTTCAGGCCTGTTCCAATGCTCAGACTGGGGACTGCCTTTCATTTTCCTACCGTTTATAAATTACATGACAGCTACTCTTCCACTGTAGAATCGGGTTTTGATACGCCGGATGATCAAGGTTATACCACTTATTCCTCAGACTCTCCTGACGGATATTATGATTATAAATTAAACACTCCTTTCCGGTTTATCGGAAGCGTGGGCCTTCAGATCAAAAAGTTGGGTGTTATCAGTCTGGATTATGAGTATATCGATTATCCCGGAATGAAATTCAAAAACTGGGGAGATACCTATGATTTTTCCCCTACGAATGAAATGATCCGCAATGCTTATAAAGGAACCAGCAATATCAAAGGAGGGGCTGAAGTGCATTTCGGTTCTGTTTTCCTGCGTGGTGGGGTTGCTTATTACGGGAGCCCTTACAGAACTACCGAACTGAATAAAAATGCTTCTTCCGTATCCTATAGTACCGGGATTGGTTTTAAAACCAGAATGTTTTCTGTTGATTTTGGCTATGCTTATCTTACCCACACGGAGAATTATGTATTGTATCCCAATAATGAGGGGGATTATGCCTCTACATGGTCAGGAAGACACCGGGTATCTGGTACGATAAGTTTCACCTTTTAATCCGCCAAAAGGCGGACAAGATTTTAATCCTGCAGGATAATCTCATGCAGGGGGAAGAAGTGTGCGGCGTAAGACAGCAAGACTGTCGGGCCCCTCGTTGAATAACAGATCAACCATACTCAGGTTAGGCTGAAAAGCATAACGGTCGTCAAATACCTGGTGATAAGGCACCGGTTGAAAGAACGGATCAACAATCTGTTTTTTAGGATGTATGCTTTCCCTGTAATCCAGCATGTTTTCTTCAGTCCCCGGTCTGTAGTATTTGCCGGTATAGGAAGCGGATGCCGGCAAGTCCGGTAATTTCAGCAATATATCCAGCAACGTGCTGTTCAGGTCCAGCAGAAAACGGATCTTTTTTCTGTAAACCTGTTCCAGATCCTCAATATAATATTCGTAGTAAGGAGAGTGTTTATAAGCGGTATTGAATGTTCTGAGGTGGTTCCTGACCCAGGGCAGATCATAATCCACTTCGACATCCTTTATGTGGATTTTGTGAAAACTGCCTCTTTTAACAGGGACTACAAGAGTCTGTAATCCATTGGGCCCCGTGATAACACAACGGTTGCGCCAGGTTTGCTTCATATAGTTTTCGTCCTTTTCAATAAGGACTTTCCCCAACAAAAATTTTGACACGTACTGGATAGGAGGCAGGTAGGCTGTTGACAAAAGAATAATCGGTTCTTTTTCACCGGATGCTGAAAGGACGTTTTTTCGATTCATAGAGGGGGGTTACAGGGAAAAGGTCATAACCGGTTGATCATACTGGCATAGTATCCTGCACCAAATCCGTTGTCAATATTTACCACAGCCACCCCGCCGCTACAACTGGTGAGCATGGCCAGCAGGGCTGATATGCCCTGCAGGTTAGCACCATAGCCTACGCTGGTAGGTACAGCTATCACCGGGATGTTTACCAGGCCTGCCACAATACTGGCCAGGGCCCCTTCCATTCCGGCAATGACAATGACAATCCGGGATTTACGGATCTCGTCAAGATGGGCGGTGAGCCGGTGAATGCCTGCCACACCGACATCAAAGATGCGACGGACGGTATTCCCCAGTAATTCTGCCGTGACTGCTGCTTCTTCTGCCACAGGTATGTCGGAAGTCCCGGCGGTGATGACGGAAATATAAGTTTCAGGTAACACCGGTTCTTTTTTCCTGATGCTTATGATCCTGGCTTCTTTGTAATACGCTGCTTCCTGTGCCAGCTTTTTCACCGCATCGTATTTTTTCTTGGAAGCTTTCGTGATAATGATATTACTGTCATGTTCAAGCATGGCTCTTACGATGCCTTCAAGCTGCACAACGGATTTCCCTGCGGCATAAATGATTTCAGGATATCCGCGTCTTAACTCCCGGTGATAATCCAGTTTGGCAAACCCCAGGTCTTTTATGGAAAAAGACTGTAGTTCATGCAAGACCTCTTCTACACTACGGGTCCCGTTTTTTACGTCTTTCAGTAATTTTTCAAGATATTCTTTGTCCATAGATAATTTTATCAAAGGTTATCATAACTACCGCTCCTGAATCCCTGAAGATCGAACGTGATAAAATCATAACCAAGCTTTCTGAATTCCTGAAGGATCTTGTCTTTTATCTCCTTCCTGATAATTACCGGGAAATCTTTTTCAGGAATTTCAATGCGTGCCAGATTATGGTGAGTCCTGACCCGCAGGTTTCCGAACCCCAGCTTGTGAAGATAAGATTCGGCCTTTTCAATACGCTCCAGTATCTCTTTGGTGATGGTGTGACGGTATGGCAAACGGGTCAGCAGGCAGGCATTGGAAGGTTTATTCCAGGTCGGAAGGCCAAGCTCTTTTGAAAGGTTGCGGATATCTTCCTTTGTCAGTCCGCTCTCCAACAAAGGGCTGATAATCCCGAGTTCTTTCAAAGCCTTTCTTCCCGGGCGGTATCCCTGTGTATCATCCGTGTTGGTACCGTCAAAGAAATATTGCTTCCTGTCATGTGTTGCGGTTTTTTTAAAAGTTGTGAAAAGTGTAAGTTTGCAGAGATAACAACGGTTCCGGGGATTGTTCAGGATCCCTGCCGGTATAGGCAGAGGAATCACAGTGTGGGGGATTTTATATTTTTTACAGAATTCCCTGGCCTCCCTGATTTCTGTCCGGTTCATATAAGGCGTGTCAAAGGTATAGGCTGAAAAATGCGGGGTCACCCTGGATGCTACAAAAGCCAGAAAAGCACTGTCTGTACCTCCTGAAAAGGCCAGTGCGGCAGGTGCATGATCCGGCAAAAATGCTACCAGCTTTTGAAAACCTTTATGTTTTATTTTTTCTATCTGCGTCATTCAATAAGATATTGATTTCCTCGTAGAGTTGTTTTAGCGGAATGTTCTGATCCATGGCGATTTTTCTGCAGTCGTCATATTCGGGTTTCCGGTTGATCAGGGCGTTTCCCAGGTAAGCTTCCTTAATTCTGACCTTTCCATACCGGGTATCCAGGTAGGAAATCTTCCTGACCAGGAAATTTTTCCGGACCCGGCGACGCCGAAAACCTATGGTCGTTGTTTCTTTCAGCAGGATCAGGCCGATTCCGTTACTTTTTTCAACAGGAGCAAGCACGCATATTTTCATTCCGGGCCGGTTTTTTTTCATAAATACCGGAGTCAACGTAACATCCAAGGCCCCGGCTTCGAAAAGCCTGGTTATGATCCAGTCGTACCATTCCGGGTTCATATCGTCTATCGTACATTCGATTTCTTCGGCCACATCTTCACTCAGATCGGTATTTTCTATGCTTTCAGCCAGAAAAGTACGCAGGAGGTTGGGACGTGAGGTTCCCTTGTGATTTCCAATGCCATATCCCGTCTGCAGGATAGCCAGCCCGGGGTCATCGGTAAACCGCGTCACCAGGGTTGACAGGATGGCTGCCCCCGTCGGGGTGGTGGTCTCAAAATCAGTGCCCCCGAAATGTAAAGGTTTGTTTTTCAGGATCTCAACGGTTGCCGGGGCGGGCACAGGAATGATGCCATGGGCGCTTTTGACAAATCCCTGTCCCATCTCTATGGTAGAGGCCCAGACTTCATCCACCTGAAGATAATGAAAAGCAATGGCAGCACCGACAATATCAATGATCGCGTCTTCACCTCCCACTTCGTGAAAATGGATCTTCTCAGGGGAAGAACGGTGTACTTTTGCCTCTGCTTCGGCAAGCACCTGAAAAATAGCTTTGGCCGTTTCCTTGACAGCCTGATCCAGGGGAGTGTCATCGATGATCTCCCGGATATCTCTCAGATTCCGGGATACCAGCGTGGGGTGCATTACGGAAACCGTGGCATGGGTGCCGTAAATGGCATTGCGGGAATCTTTTTTGAAAGATACCTTAACGTTGGATAGTTCGATTTTTTCCAGTTCCCCGACAAGATAATCTTCCGGAACCCCCAGATCTACCATGGCTCCCATATTCATATCCCCGCTGATCCCGGAAAAGCATTGATAGTATAATATTTTTTTTTTGTGCGCTCGCATGGTTGTATCCATATAAATAAGGTCATAAAAATAATGTAAATATTCGAACGGATAAATAATTTACTTATCTTTATATGTTGAAATTTAATGAATAAAAAGAAGCTGCGATGAAACGGAGAGATTTTTTTCTTAAATCGGCCGGTGTGGGGTTGGGCCTGGGTGCTGCCATGAGTCTGGGCAGCTTTAAGACGCTGACAGCAGGACCGTCGGCTTTTGCTTTACCGGATATGGCTGCAGTCCGCGGTGGTGAACCGGATGTGATGTTCGACCGGGCCATTGCCGCTATGGGCGGCATGGGGCATTTTGTGAAAAAAGGTCAGAAAGTGGTGGTGAAACCCAATATAGGGTGGGATGTTCCGCCTGAACGGGCGGCCAATACGAACCCGTTGCTGATCAAACGGATCGTGCAACACTGCTATCAGGCCGGAGCCAAAGAAGTGTTGGCCTTTGACAATACCTGCGACGCCTGGACAAAATGCTACAAGGACAGTGGCATCGAGAAATATGTGAAATCGGCCGGAGGGAAAATGGTGCCGGGAAATACGGAAGGGTTTTATCAGGAAATCGAACTGACTCAGGGAAAAAGACTGAAAAAAGTGAAAGTTCATGAGCTGGTGCTGGATGCAGATGTGTTTATTGATGTACCGGTCTTAAAAAGTCACGATGCTGCCAAACTGACCATAAGCATGAAAAACCTGATGGGGGTGATCTGGGATCGCAGATACTGGCACCGCAATGACCTGAACCAGTGTATTGCCGATTATGCTACATACAGCCGGAAACCCGATCTGGTGGTGGTGGATGCCTATAATGTTATGATGAAAAACGGACCGAGAGGGGTATCCAAAAGCGATGTGGTCAAAATGAAAGCCCAGATCGTGACCACCGATATGGTTGCTGCCGATGCTGCTGCGGCAAAAATGTTCGGGGTTGACCCAGCTTCAGTTAGATACATTCGCCTTGCCCATGAAATGCATGCCGGGAATATGGATCTGTCTAAATTGAATATCAGCAGGATAAAAATCTGAACCGGAAAATGAATGTGCACTGGTTGAAAAAGCTGAGGGTGGCGGTCTCGCTGCTCTTCCTGATTCTTACATCCCTGCTCTTTCTGGATTACCGGAAAATGATTCCGGAAAGCTGGTTCAGTACGGTTTTATCCCTGCAATTTGTACCCTCCTTTCTTAAGTTTTTTACTGTACTGAAAATTTCTGTTTTTGGATTTATAGTAGTGATTGTCATGACTTTATTGTTTGGCAGGATTTACTGTTCTACCATTTGCCCGCTTGGTATTTTACAGGATGTAACGGCTTATATCTCCAGAAAATTCAGGTCGAAACGGAAAGGCAGGTATTATTACCGGAAAGCAAAGAATATTTTGCGTTATACGATTCTGGGAATCACTGCTGTTGCGCTTGTTTTTGGCTCAACTTACCTGCTCCTCCTGCTGGATCCATACAGCAATTTCGGGCGTATCATGACTTACTTTGTCAAACCTTTGCTGGTTTGGGTCAACAATCTGCTCTCCCCTTTGCTGGCCCGCATAAATGTGTATTACCTGTATCCGGTGGATCTCAAACCAATAAAGGCTGCCGTATATATTGTACCGGTCATTATTTTGGGCCTGGTGCTGTGGCTGTCCGTTACGCGGGGTCGCCTATATTGTAATACGGTATGTCCCGTAGGGGCTTTCCTGGGTTTGTTGTCAAAGTTTTCCTTATTTAAATTCAGATTCAATACGCAGGCCTGTACGGGATGTCATCTTTGTGAGTTTTCCTGCAAGTCTTCCTGCATTGACGTGGTGAATAGGACCGTAGATGAAACTCGGTGTGTTACTTGCTTTGATTGTCTGACTTCCTGCAAACTGGGGGCTATGAATTATACAACCCGTAAAGCCCTGAAAACCGATCCTGTCATTCAACCTGTTCAAATCAGGAAAAGTAACAGAAAGACGTTCAACGGGGATCATGACCCCGGGAAAAGGGTGTTTATTCTCGGGTCTCTGGCTTTTCTTGCCGGAATAGCAGGCATTTCAAAAGCTAAGGAATACCCTAAAAATGCCAAACCTACTACCATCCCTGAGAAGAAAAACTTTCCGGTAACCCCTCCCGGATCCTTGAGCATACGTCATTTTACCGACCAATGCACCGCCTGTTCTTTATGCATAGATGCCTGTCCTACCGATGTGTTGCAACCTGCTTTTTTGCAATATGGTCTGGCGGGGATCATGCAACCCACAATGGATTATCATAGCGGCTATTGCAATTATGACTGTGTGCGTTGTACGGAGGTCTGCCCTACAGGAGCGATCCTTCCCCTGAAAAAAGAGGCCAAACAGACGGTCCAGATGGGGCTGGCTCATTTTGTAAAAGAAAATTGTGTGGTTTATACGGATGAAACCAACTGTGGCGCCTGTGCGGAACATTGTCCGACCAAAGCGGTTCATATGATTCCCTATAAAGAGGATCTGGTTATCCCGGAGACGACCGACGATATCTGTATCGGGTGCGGAGCCTGTGAACATGCGTGTCCTACGACCCCTTTCAAAGCCATTTATGTAGATGGCAATGAGATTCATAAACTGGCAAAAAAACCCAAAGAAGAAAAACTTGAAAATCCCCTGGAGAAAACCGAAGATTTTCCGTTCTGACACGACTTTTCTGAAATGTATCATAGACCTTATTGTTATCGGATTGAATATCGGAAGATAAATCGTTTCTTCCGTAGGGACTCTCTTTATACATTTTTCGGCCATGGGGCCTACACTTAGAGCGGATGCTACCGTCAAAGGAAATTCTTCGGCACAACTGAATTATTCCGGATACCTCGTACCGTTGGATCAGTCCCGGATCTTTAAGGGGATGTCGTTTTAGTATTATCCCGTCAAAAGACAGTTCGGCAATTTTTCAACATCTCCTGATTCCCAGGTAACTACATCAACTTTAATTACCAGTTTACTTTTGTGCTACCTACGCATTAACCGGATGAACCTAAAATAATGATTGAAATATTAAAACTGATATTAAACCTTTGAAATTACTAAAAGATATGCTATGATTGCACTACAAAATCATAAGACTCATAAACGATGAATGGTACAGATATGAAGCCACAGGATTATATGGATCGTGAAGACCGTTTTGGAGCACATAACTACCATCCGCTACCCGTTGTGCTGGACCGGGGAGAAGGGGGTTACGTCTGGGATGTATGCCTGGAAGATGAAAGAGCGCGGGCTGATCGCCAAACCCACCCATGACCATATCATCCGCTTTGCCCCTCCCTTGGTAATCACGGAAGAACAATTGTATGAAGCCATCACAATCATTAAACAAACCTTTGCTGAAATGAAATAATCTCCCCAACATCCATAAAAAATGAAATACATATTTTTATTTATTCTGCCGGCCCTGATCCTTGCGGCCTGCCAGCCAAAAAATGAAGTAATGAATGAGAAAGCAATCAATCCGGTTGACCTGGATACCACAGTCAGCCCTGCTGTGGATTTTTACGCTTATGCCAATGGTGGCTGGATGAAAAAGCATCCCTTACCTGCCGATAAGAGCGGTTATCTGGTAATGTTGAATCGTAAAACGAACTTTTAATCCCTGTCCAACTCTAAAGGACCGGGGTGAAAAATATCTGAGCACAGCCTTGTTTCAATAATACAGAGAACGCCGGATAGGGTCCGGCGTTCTCTGGAATGCGAATATTATCTAACTACGGGTATATCCGATGACTCACCGCGCCCGGATCCTCATTCTTTTTCAACGGTTTGATAAGATAACCGTATGAATATTCTTGGGCCGGGATCATATATTGCGGATGAGGCCGGGCTCCCCACGAGTTGTCCCCTCCTACGCCCATCTGTTTCAGGTCCATGTGGATATTGACAAAGTCTTCCTTGTTCAGTTGATAAGGATGCATGCTGCCCCGGGAAGGCTGGGTCAGATCTTCTTCGGTATAATAAAGAGCCGACCAGCTTACCAGGGGCAATCCAACGAACAGAAGTCCGTTGCCGTTGTGATTACGTATGGCTACCCAGCGCGTATTTGTGCGTGTGCCTGTTTCCTGGGGACTTATGTAGGAGAAGAAGAGATCATCCACACTACTTTGATAGCGTCCTACAAAAGCTCCGGATTTCCGGTCACAGTAGTTTTCCTGCGGACCGCGGCCATACCAGGTAACCTCGGCATAATCTTCAGGAATTTGCAGATCCATCCCATAGCGGGGCAGGTCGGGAAGGATCGAGTCTCCCGGCATCAAATGATTGGTAACGCGGATCGTCCCGTCACCGTAAACCGTATAGTTTATTTCATAAGTGGAATAAACATCAGGCAAGTTAAAGACTGCATGAACCGTTACTTCCCGGTCGTTGTCTTTATTCACGGTGAGGCTTTTCAGTTTCCTGTGATCCCCGGCATAATGCCATACCCCCAGTTTTATGTTCAGACGGGCTCCGAAGTCATTGTCCGTGGGTGCACGCCAGAAAGCTGGCACGGGACCCTTCTTTAGCATATTTTGTCCTTCATAGGCAAGCTGATCCAGAATGCCGGTTTGTTTGTTTATTACCGCTTTGAATCCATCCCCCGACATCACATATGCCTGATTTGTTTCCTCCGTTTTTACCGGGGTCATACCGGAAAGAACGGCTTGTGGTGCCGGTGTTTTCAGGTTCAGCCCGAATTGTTCTTTTGCCAGTACAAAACCGGCCGGGATAAGGGGTTCCTTGTTTTTTGTCAGAAGAAAGACATTCAGGAAGTATTCACACCCGGGCTTCGGCATTACCGAAGGCAAAGTCAGGGTGTAGTCCTGGGTGGCTCCGGGAGCGATGTTCAGGTCAGACCTGTTCCCCTGTGCAATGACTTTTCCGTCTTCCGTGATCTCCCAGTTCATTTTCAGGTAGGAAGCATTGCGAAAGAAATTTTCATTAGTAAGGGAGATCTTTCCTTTTTCCGGGGCAGAAGAAGTGATCAGAACATTCTGGTACACTTTCTTTACCTCAGCGAGACCCGGGTGGGGGGAACGATCCGGGTTGACCAGTCCGTTGATACAGAAATTATGGTCGCTGGGCACATCTTTGGGACCGTAGTCTCCGCCGTAAGCCCAGAACTCCTTCCCGTCTTTTGTTTTCTTCACGAATCCCTGGTCCACCCAGTCCCAGATAAAGCCGCCCTGCAGGTTGTCATAGTGCCGTATTACATCCCAGTAATCTTTAAAATTGCCGGTGCTGTTGCCCATGGCATGAGCATACTCACACATGATCAGTGGGCGGTCATGATGAGTTTCGGCATATTTACCGATAAATCCGATCCGTGCATACATCGGACAAAAAATATCGGTATTGTAATCCAACTGTGCCCGTTCATATTGTACCGGGCGGGTATGGTCCCTTTGTTTGATCCAGTCGTAGGTGGCATAGAAACACACTCCGTTGCCGGCTTCATTCCCCAGGGACCAGATCACCACCGAAGGATGATTTTTATCCCGTTCAACCATGCGTCTGGTGCGATCCAGGTGAGCGTCTATCCATTCGGGCCGGTTGCCCAGGGTACGGTCGGGTCGGTATCCCATGCCATGCGATTCGATATTGGCTTCATCCACGAGGTAGATACCGTAACGGTCACACAGCTGATACCATTTCGGATCGTTGGGATAATGGCTGGTACGGACTGCATTGATATTGTTTTCTTTCATCAGCCGGATATCCTTCAGCATCAGTTCTTCACTGATCACATGCCCTTTGTGTTGATCATGCTCATGCCGGTCCACTCCTTTGATTAAGACGGGTTTTCCGTTAACCAGGAACTGTCCGTTCCTGATTTCGGAAGTCCTGAAGCCGATATCACAGCCCGTGGTCTCTGTGATATTTCCCTGATCATCTTTCAGTGTCAATACCAGATGGTACAGGTTTGGAGTCTCGGCCGACCAGGTGGCCGGAGCAGGGATCTCTTTTTTAAAAGTGATAAATTGTTTGCCTTTGCCTTTCAGATCAACGGGTTTTTGCAGAACCGCCAAGTACTCCCCGTTCTTATCAATGAGAGAGAGCGTAAGTTCTTTGACATTGTTGCGGGCACGGACGGCATAATTTCTCAGCTCTGTGCTGACGGTCAGTAGCCCGTCTTTGTAATTGTGGATAAGCGTGGCGTTGGCAAAAAAATCACGTATGGAGGTTTTGGGAGTGGCAAACAAATAGACATCCCGCTCAATCCCGCTGATGCGCCAGAAATCCTGGCACTCAAGAAAAGAACCATCACTCCAGCGGAACACCTGTACCGCCAGCGTGTTGGAGCCGGGCTTTACATAGTTGGTAATATCCCATTCGGCAGGAGTTTTGCTGCCCTGGCTGTAGCCTACACGATGACCGTTGATCCAGATAAACATGGCTGATTTGACCGCCCCGAAATGGATGAAGATCTCCCGGCCATCCCAATTCTGCGGGATCTCAAAATCACGCCGATAGGATCCTACCGGATTATGATCATGGGGTACGTGAGGAGGGTTAGGGTTTTTGGTCCACTCATAAAGGATATTAACATAAATGGGAATGCCATATCCTTGTAGCTCCCAGTTGGAGGGTACGGGGATATCATCCCAGCCGCTTACATCTACCTCAGATTTGTAAAAGTTCATAGGCCGGTCTTTCGCACTGCCGGTCCAATGAAATTTCCAGGTGCCGTTCAGCAGGATATACCAGGGAGAAGCCGAAGGATCATTGGCTATGACCTGTTCCTCCTTGTCATAAGGAAAGAACGTGGCATGCGGAGGTGTTTTGTTTTCATTAAAGACATGTGGGTTCTCAAGCTCGGGGGGCAGCGGATTTTGATTGCCGCCAATACAGCTCTGTAAAAAAAACAGAGCCGGGAGGATCAGTATACAAAAGAATTTTTTGCTCATGGTTTTATTTTTTAATATTAAACATATAAATGCAGATCAGGTTTTGCATAGTCAGTGATACATGCTCCCGCAGGGATGTCTTTGGCATACATTTTTCATTTTGCTTTCCTCGTTCCATTCGCCTTCTGCCTTGATTTCTCTCCCAGATATCCTCCATGGTGCCGTTTGGCATAATCCTGGGCGGTAAAGTTAATTTTATTCATCAGCAATACAACCAGGGTATCTCCAATGACGGTCATAACCGTAGTTGAGGTAGTAGGGGTGAGACCCAGCGGGCATACTTCGTCAGGATGACCGGTGTAAATAACCATGTTAGCTCTTTTTGCCAACGGACTGTCGGGATTGCCGGTGAGTACAATGAGAGGCAGCTCCTGATAAAGTCGTTCTGCCAGGTCGATCAGTTCCAGTATTTCCCTTGTTTTTCCCGAGTTGGAGATCAGCAACAAGATATCATGAGGCTGGATCACGCCCAGGTCGCCGTGCTGTGCTTCACTGGGATGCAAAAAGACAGCAGGGGTTCCGGTGGATGAAAGGGTCGTGGCAATGTTGATGCCGATCTGTCCTGCTTTCCCCATACCACTGGTAATTACCTTTCCTCCCTGTTGATGAACTCTTTCGTAGATGAGCTCCACCGCTTTGGTAAACTGATGATTGACAGGGATGTTGCGTATTGATTCCGCCTCCTGTTCCAAGATGTTTCTGATAATATCTTCCATAAGGATTGTTTTACCGTTCGAAAATAATAAAATTCTTTGCATAGCTTTTCTTATTTTTGAAACAAATTTAAAGAATATGAGATCTTTTCAACTAACAGGTCTCCGGCAGATGGAAATGAAGGAGGTCCCTGAACCGGAGATGCGTTCGCCACATGATGTGCTGATCTGTATGAAAGCAGTAGGTGTCTGTGGTTCCGACATCCATTATTATCTGACGGGACATATCGGAAACCAGGTTGTAAACTATCCTTTTACGGTGGGTCATGAGGGAGCCGGGCTGGTGGAAGCGGTAGGACCGCAGGTGACACGTGTCAAACCGGGCGACAAGGTGGCCATAGACCCGGCTATGCCCTGTGGTGTCTGCGATCAGTGTCGTGCGGGAAGATCTCACACCTGCCGTAATATGAAGTTTCTGGGTACACCGGGACAGGCGGCAGGTTGTCTCTCCGAGTATGTTGTTATGCCGGAAAGCTCATTGTTCCCGCTGAAACCGGATAGTTCGTATGAAGGAGGTGCTTTTAGCGAGCCTTTGTCCATTGGGGTGTATGCCGTCAGGCTCTCGAAAGGGGTGAAGGGTAAAAGAATCGCCATACTTGGATCCGGACCCATCGGGATGAGTGTCCTCCTGTCATCGCTGGCTTACGGCGCAGAAACAGTGTATATGACCGATAAGATTGATGAGCGCCTGGCACTGGCAGAAAAATCCGGTGCGGCCTGGACCGGAAACCCGGACAGGGAAAATGTGGTACAAGAGATATTGCAACAGGAGCCCGTGGGAATGGATCTGGTATTTGAATGCTGCGGACAACAGGAAGCCGTGAACCAGGCAGTGCAATTGCTGAAGCCCGGAGGCAAAATGATGATTATCGGCATCCCGGAGTTTGATGAGTGGCACTTCCCGGTGGATGACTTCCGCCACAAGGAGATAGCGGTGCAGAATGTGAGGCGTCAGCTGAACAGCGTGCAGGAAGCCCTCGACCTGATCGAATCGGGCCGGGTGAACATAGCCCCTTTGATTACCCATCGTTATTCTTTTGAAGAAACCCGTGAGGCTTACGAACTGGTGGCCGGGTACCGTGACGGAGTGATGAAAGCAATGATACATTTCTAATCCGTCAGGAGACGGACACATCCGTCAGAGGACGGACAGATCCTTCCGGGGACGGACATAGGAGGGGAGATTCATGATTTGACCGCTTAAGTTTATATGTATGCATTCAAGACTGCAGATTTCAACGATTGATCTTACTATTATTCTGGTTTATCTGGCAGGGGTATTACTCCTGGGTCTCTGGGTTGTTCGCAGGCAGAAAATGACAGCCGGGAACTATTTTCTTGCCGGTCGTTCCCTTAACTGGGCTTTTGTGGGAGCAGCCCTCTTTGCCTCCAACATTTCCACCATCCACATGGTAGGCCTGGCAGCGGCAGGATATTCCGACGGGATCGTACAGGGCAACTTCGAATGGCTGGCTCCATTGCTGCTGATTTTACTGGGGTTGGTATTTGCCCCGTTTTACTTTAAAAACCGGATATCCACCTTGCCTGAGTTTCTTGAAAAAAGATACAACGGCCTGGCACGATCCCTGCTTGCTTTCATGGCGCTGATGGGCGCCCTGTTTATGCATATAGGCATCAGCCTGTATGCCGGAGCTGTGGTGTTCCAGGATTATTTCGGCATCAATATGTGGATATCCATCCTGTTGATTGCCGGAATAACCGCTGCTTATACCATCCTGGGAGGATTGAAGTCGGTGGTGTTTACCGAGACCGCACAGACGGTGATATTGATTATCGGAGGTTTAGTGCTTGCGGTAATGGCCGTATTTGCCCTGGGAGATAACGGGATACATTCCCTGGCACAACTCAGAGACGCTGTAAAACCAGATCAGCTTACCTTGCTGCGCAGTTATGAGAGCTCTCCCAAATTGCCATGGTATTCGTTATTATTGGGTTACCCCGTGATCGGGATATGGTACTGGTGTGCCGACCAGACCATCGTGCAAAGAGTGCTGGGTGCCCGGTCGCTGGATGATGCACGCAGAGGTCCTGTTTTTGCAGGTTTCATAAAACTGCTTACCGTTTTTATGATGGTTATTCCCGGGATCATAGCCTATGCAATCTTCAGAACGGATATTAAGAACCCGAATGATACCCTCCCGGTACTGATCACCAAGCTGCTTCCGGTAGGCTTTATCGGATTGCTCTCGGCGGCACTGCTTTCTGCTTTGATGAGTACGATCGCTGCTGCCCTGAACTCTTCGGCTACTCTGGTGTCCGTGGATATTGTAAAACGTATCAGGCCTGAGACCAGCGACCGGAAACAGGTGCGTATAGGCCGTTGGACGGCGGCTGTCGTAATGTTACTGGCTATTGCCTGGTCTCCTATGATTGGGAAGTTTATCAGTATATTTGATGCCATCAACCAGATCCTGGCCGTTCTCTCGCCACCTATTGCTACGGTATTTCTGCTGGGAGTCTTCTGGAAACGGGGCAATGCCACAGGAGCTGTAGCTGCCATTATCGGCGGTTTTGTCCTGGGGGTTCTGGCCTTTGTGATCGATTTTCCTATGTTCGGAAATGTTAAGGTGATCAGCGAAGGACTGCATATTCCCTATATGCTGCAGAGCTTTCTGTTGTTTGTTATCTCCAGCCTGATCTTTGTCGGGGTGAGTCTGGTTACCGATCCTCCGCCCAGGGGAAAAATCGCCTCTACCACCCTCGACAGCCCGCTTGCTTTCCTAAAAGGCCGGATTACAGGCATTGGAGACCCTCGCATCCTCTCCCTGATCTTGATCACCATACTGATCGGGTTGTACATTGTTTTTCAATGATGAGTTCGGTCTAAAATAATCTTTCCGATTTGATTTTTATAAAAAAATCCACCTTTGAAACTCGACTCAATGATCCAATTTTATAACGATGCAGCACACAACATTGTGCCCCCCCTTTGCATTTAAATACATATTTAAATATGTATTAAAATATGTATTTAAATATATATAATTTTACAGCAGGATTATTACTTTTAGGTGTACCTGTCTCCAATATTTCATTCTTTTTCATTCGGCAGAACCCGGAAGGATAAGTTATTCCAGTCTTCCGGTCTTCCGGCCTTCAGATTTTCCATTCTTTCCTTATCTTTGCAAAAGCAATCAGAGGTCTGGATATGTATAAATTTGCTACAGCTATAGGAATAGAAATCGGCCGTACCGGGATTAACTATGGGGTTGTGAGGCAGGATGGAGCTGTGCTTTGGCATAACAGAATCCGTTATTCGCGCCAGCGGAACAAAACAGCCGTTTTACGAAAACTTTTTGATGTGCTGGATGATGTACTGGCCTATACGGCTGAGCAGGAGATCAATCCATTGTGTATCGGCATCGGTTCTCCGGGCTTTGTGGATTTGAATACCGGATATGTACGAGGGATGGCCCTGCACATTCGCGACTGGCTGGATATTCCGTTGGCAGCCATTGTACTGGAAAAGACAGGTTTCCCGGTTTTTGTGGACAATGACGCTAACTTACAGGGATATGCCGAATGGATGTTTGGAGTAGCCCGGGATGTAGATGATGTCATCTTTATCACCTTAAGAACAGGTATCGGAGGTGCTATTATTATCAATAAAAAATTATACCGTGGCAATAACAATGCCAGTGGGGAGTTTGGCCAGATGACAATCAATTTCAAGGGTCCCGGAAACATATGGGGAGGTAGAGGTTCGCTTGAGTCTTATGCTTCCTCAAAAGTATTGGTGGAAAAGTATAATAAAAAGATCAGGAAACAGGGAGATACAAGCCGTGTGGTTACATCTGCCATTCCTGTTTTTGAGCGTTTTAAGGACGGAGAACCGGAGGCGATGGCGGTAGTGGAAGAAAATGCCCGTTTTGTTGGGGTCGGTCTGGGGAACCTGGTGAATATTTTTTCCCCTTCCCTCATCGTGGTGGGTGGAGGGATGTCCCAGGCAGGAGATGCGTATATTGAATTGATTCGTAAAGCGACCCTGGAAAACACCATACCTTTTTGCCAGGAAGGATTGAAAATACTTCCGGCACGGTTACAATACGATGCAGGTTTTATTGGAGCAGGGCATTTTGCCCTCTCCATGTTGGATGGAAAAATACCTTAAAAATAGTCATTATGATTACATTTCGTTTGGATGCGATAAAAGAGATCGAAGTCCCGGCCGGAAAGACGGAGATGCTGAAGTATGAAAAAATACCTGTTCGGGTATTTGCCAGTTCCAGGGCGGGATCGAAGATGGTGGCGGCACACATTGCCGAAGCGATCAGGGTAAAAGCTGAGGCAGGGGAGCATTGTGTCCTGGGACTGCCGACAGGCTCCACCCCTGTTGAGGTATATGACGAGTTGGTGCGTTTGCACCGGGAAGAAGGATTGAGCTTTCGCAACGTGATCACTTTCAACGTGGACGAGTACTATCCGATGAATCCCGGGAAATTGCAGTCCTATGTGCGATTTATGCGGGAGCACCTGCTCGATGAGGTGGATCTGTTGCGGGAGAATATTCATATACCTGATGCTACTCTGCCGCTGGAGGAAATACCTGGGTTCTGTCGTCGCTATGAAGAAGATATAAAAAAAGCCGGTGGAATAGATATTCAGCTGCTGGGAGTAGGCCGTACGGGACATATCGGCTTTAATGAGCCGGGTACCGACCGTCATTCCCGAACCCATCTGGTCTCTCTCGATTATGTGACCATCGCCGATTCGGCGAGCGACTTTTTTGGAGAAGATAATGTGCCGCGTAAGGCGATCACCATGGGGGTGGGCACTTTGCTGGATGCCAGAGAGGTGATCCTGCTGGCCTGGGGTGAAGGAAAAGCCGGGATCATCCGGGAAACAGTAGAAGAACCTGTGACAGAGAATGTACCGGCCTCTTTCCTGCAGGAACATCCTCATGCTACCGTGATACTGGACGAAGCCTCCGCCGCCGAACTGACCCGTTTTAAGAACCCCTGGTTGGTAGGTGATTGTGAATGGGATGATGAACTGGTCAGAAAAGGCGTGATCTGGCTGTGTGAAAAGCAGAACAAACCGATCCTCAAACTGACCAACAGGGATTACAATGAAAACCATATGGGAGACCTGATTGCCAAAAGGGGAGGAGCCTATGATATCAACATAGAAGTGTTTAATCAGATTCAGCATGCTATTACCGGCTGGCCGGGAGGCAAACCCGACGCCGATGACAGCAACCGTCCGGAACGGGCTGTCCCCTATCCGAAGAGGGTGGTGGTCTTTAGTCCCCATCCCGACGACGATGTGATCTCTATGGGAGGAACGCTTACCCGGCTTGTGGATCAGGGCCACGAGGTACATGTGGCCTATCAGACCAGTGGCAATATCGCGGTCTTTGACGATGATGTGATTCGCTTTGTACGTTTTGTGACCGACTTTGCCGGGGATTTTCTTCCCGGCGAAGGGTATCCCCTGTCGTTTTATCAGAAAGTACTGGATTTCTTTGACAAGAAACATCCCGGTCAGGTGGACATCCCCGAGGTGCAGAAAGTAAAAACCCTGATACGGAAAGAAGAGGCGCGGGCAGCCTGTCGTTTTGTCGGAGTCCCCGAAGATCATATTCATTTTCTGGATATGCCTTTTTATGAGACAGGCCGGGTGAAAAAGAGTCCTCTTACGGAAGCAGACTTCCGGATTGTGCAGGATCTGCTGGAAGAGGTGAAACCCCACCAGATTTTTGCCGCCGGCGACCTGTCCGACCCGCACGGTACACACCGTGTCTGTCTGGATGCAATCTTACAGGTGCTCGATAGGGTTAAAGGACAATCCTGGATGCAGGATTGCTATGTGTGGCTGTACCGGGGTGCCTGGCAGGAGTGGAACATTTACGAGACCGACATGCTGGTGCCCCTGAGCCCCGATGAGGTTGTGAAAAAAAGAAAAGCCATTTTCAAACATCAGTCCCAGAAAGACCAGGCCCTTTTCCCGGGGACGGACCAGCGGGAGTTTTGGCAACGTGCCGAAGAACGTAATCACCAGACCGCCGTTCTCCTGGATAAGCTGGGCCTGGCCGAATACCAGGCTGTGGAGGCATTTGTGAGATATAAAGTGACGGAAGGATCTTTATAGTAATGGAGGAATAACAAACCATGCAAACCGGAAACCGTGCCTTAGGCATTCCGGCACGTTCTGTTTTGAAGAACAAAGATAATCTGTCCTCCCTGCAGGTTTGGAAAAATAAAAGATTGTCAAAGAAAAAGACCTTCCCGCAGTGGAAAGGTCTTTCCTAATGTGAACCTGGAGGAGGTCAATTTCAACTAAGAACTGACCAAGAGTGGTCCTAAGAGTGGGTAGTACTAAGTTTTAATAGTAATCATTCTGCATAAAATTTTATAATACCATTATTTTACCATATTTAATCATATTTTTGTTTATTATGACTCTATAAAAATAAATGCCATTATATAATTCAGCCTGCCTGATGATACATTTTCCGGAGGAATCGAAAGTCTTAACCATTCTTAATCTGCCATGGATATCGTAAATTTCCAGTTTCATGTCTAATGAAATAACCGGATTTATGGTGATAAAAGATACATTACTGACAGGATTAGGAATAATATCTATGGTTATTTTTTCTACGGAATGATTAAAAATACCAGTTGATATATAATAACATGAATCAAATTTCGGATTCGTATAAATCAATTCAGCATTTTCATAAAAACATAATAAACTAATATATACTCCTATCGCACCGACCCTATTTGAATTTAATATTCCTAGCAGACTTCCAATACCTTCAATCCATAAATCTTGGGGTTGGTCACTGCAAAACTGTCTGGCAAGTTTATATCTTTTACGTTTAACACCACCTAATTCAACTGTATCAATACTACATACAAGTATTGGGTCATCGACAAAATTGGGTGGGATGAATAATGAATCGCCAATTTTAGCATTAAAATCATACATTAATTCTTCTTGTTCTTTATCAGGGGATTTGTAAAAAACTTTATGAGTCGAGTCTTCTCTGATAAGACCATGAACATCCCATTTGACCAGGGAAGAGTCAGTTGTCATGTACACTTTCATATATTTTTTCCCATCCCATGTTGAATCTCCCATAAATTTAAAAATGGTTGTTTTTTTGTAACTGGGTGCCATCCCTGATTCATATACGTACCACAATTTATTGGAGTCTACAAGTGGTATATAACTTTGTCCTTTTGATATTTCAGGCTGAAATAAGAAAAGAAATATTATTGAAATATTGAAAATATATTTTACTATTTTGTATCTGAGATTCATTTGACGTTTGAAGAAAATTGAATTTATTATCCAAATCAATTTTACGAAATATTTATTAAAATGTAAAGTGTTTTTCCGATAATTTTTATAGGTCAAATTTTATTTATTAAGGTTGCAGCCAA